>NZ_JBHXNP010000050.1:0-61076 GCF_042719495.1 Streptomyces sp. NPDC058525 | reverse complement strand
GTCATGGACGGACCGATGCTGCAGACCTGGATGCAGGACAGCGTCCCGCCGTCCACCTCCTACGAGGAGCGGCCGGGACGCTGGGTGGCGGAACCCCACGTGTAGGCGTACGGGGGCGAACTCCAGCCCCGCCGGCGTTTGAGGCGCGGGTGTGGGCAGCGCCCACGGAGCCTGCGCAGCGGGGGGCAGGGGGCGCGGAGCCTGGGTGGGGTGGTGGTGGGCCGCCGGGGGCTAGGGGCGGGCGATGGGGGCCACTGTCGCGTTCGTCAGGGTGGTCAGGTCCGTCGGGGAGAGTTCGATCTCCAGGCCCCGGCGGCCGGCCGAGCAGCAGATGGTCGCGTGCGCCGAAGCAGAGGCGTCGAGCACCGTCCGCAGGGCCCGCCGCTGCCCCAGCGGCGAGATGCCGCCCCGCACGTAGCCCGTGGTGCGCTCCGCCGCCGCGGGATCGGCCATCGCCGCCCGCTTCCCGCCCACCGCCGCCGCCAGCGCCTTCAGGTCCAGCGATCCCGACACCGGGACCACCGCCACCGTCAGGACCCCGTCCACGTCCGCGACCAGGGTCTTGAAGACCTGCGCCGGCGAGACGCCGAGCGCCTGCGCGGCCTCCTCCCCGTACGAGGGATGCGACGGGTCGTGCTCGTAGGCGTGGGTCGTGAAGGCGACGCCCGCCGCCGTGAGGGCCGCGATCGCCGGGGTTCCGGCCGCCGCCTGCTTGGATTTCTTCGCCATCGGTCCAGTCGGTTCAGTTCGGGCTTGTCGGGGTGCGGGTCAGGTCCACCGCGGGCAGCGAGGGCAGGTGGCGGATCACGGCCGTCTCGGCGCGCAGCAGCTTCAGCTCCTCCGCCAGCCGGGTCGCCGTGTCCGGGGCCTGGAGCAGCCGCTGCTTGGCCGGGATGTCCAGTACCGCCGCCGCTGCCACCAGGTACGAGACCACCGACGGGTCGTCGGGGAGCTCCGCACCCGTCAGGGACCGCTCACGGGCCCCGGCCAGCCGCTTCTGGTAGTTGCGGAACGCCCGCAGCACCCCCTCGGCCAGGGCGCCCGCGCCGTCGCCCGTGTCCTCCGGGAGCTCTTCCAGCTCCGCCGTGAGGAACGGGCCCGAGGAGTCGACCGAGAGCAGCCGGACCCGCGACGTGCCGGTCGCGAGGACCTCGAAGCTGCCGTCCTCCCGCTCGCGGATCGTCGCCGCGTCCGCGACGCAGCCCACCCGGTGGAAGGCCTGCACCGGGTCCGCGCCGAAGCCCGCGGCCGGGCCCCGCTCGGGCAGGGACGTCTGGTCGGGCAGGCCGGGCGCGGTCGGCGCGACCTCGCGGCCGTCGCGGATGGCGACGACCGCGAAACGGCGCGGCTCGTCCTCGCTCGTCTTCAGCAGCTCGCGCATCATGGCGCGATAACGCTCCTCGAAGATGTTCAGCGGGAGGACGAGTCCCGGGAACAGCACCGAGTTCAGCGGGAAGAGGGGCAGGCGAACGGTGGTCACGAGGCACAGGGTAGTGGCCGCCGGGCCGGCGCCGTCACCCTCGCCTCAGCACGCGGGACGCCCCCGCCGCCACCGTCGTGGCCAGGATCCATCCCAGGAGGATCAGCGCCGCCGCTCCCCACTGCCATCCGCCGGCCACCTTCCACTGCGCCTGCTGGCCCAGGTCGATCACCGGGAGGATCAGGTCCAGGGCGTACAGGGCGGCGTCCCACTCGGGGTGCTCGTCCTCCTTGATCGGGGGCGGCCGGTGCTGCGAGAACATCAGCGCGCCCGCCGCCCACAGCACCGCCATCCACAGCGCGGCCCGGCCCGGCCGGTAGCCGTAGACCACCGTCCAGTCCTGGAGGTGGCCCCAGGCCTTGGCCGCGAGGGGCAGGGTGCCCCGGCGGCGCCGCTGCTTGGCCAGCAGCACCTCGCGCGCGTCCGCGTCCTCCCCGCCGGCGCGCAGTACGGCCGCCAGGCGCTCATACGGCTCGGGGGAGTACTCAGGGGTCGCCGCCTCCACCCACTCGAGCCGGCGCGACAGCGGGAAGTGGCCCCGCGGGGCGAGGTTCTCGTAGACGAACCCCTCGATCGACACCCCGCCCGGGCCCGGCCAGCTGGTGGAGGTGTCGACGAGCTTGACCACCTTCGCCCCCGACACCACGACCCGCCCGCGCTCGGGCCGCTCGCCCACGAAGCGGAACTCGGGCGTCTGGATCCTGCGCAGGGATATCTCCTGCTCCTCCGTGAGCACGAAGCGGGCCCCGAAGAAGTCGATGGCGTCGCCGAAGCGGCCGT
Source organism: Streptomyces sp. NPDC058525 (assembly GCF_042719495.1). Taxonomy (NCBI): domain Bacteria; kingdom Bacillati; phylum Actinomycetota; class Actinomycetes; order Kitasatosporales; family Streptomycetaceae; genus Streptomyces; species Streptomyces sp. NPDC058525. Next base: position 58,816 of record NZ_JBHXNP010000050.1, on the reverse strand, counting down.
CGTCCAGCCGCATCCCGCCCCGGGCACTCGAAGCGCCGCGCCCGCTGCCCCCGCGTCGGCGTCAGCCCCAGCCCGTACGGGGGAGTGGAGGAGTTCGACCCCGGCACGTAGTCCAGCGCGATCGAGGTCAGGTACAAGGTCCGCTCGACGGTCAGCTGCGGGGCGTTCAGCGCGTACTTCCCGTACGGATTGCGCAGGCGGGCCCCGCGCATGTTCATCGACACGCCGACCGTCGCGCCGCGCAGGCTCACCTCCCCGTACGTCTCCAGCAGCTCGCCCTGGAAGTCCTGCGCCACCGACATCCCGTCGGCCGTGATCGCCCGGCCCCGGGTGTCCCGCTGCACCACCGCCTGGCTGATCAGCAGGTCGGTGCCGATCTGCGCGTCGGTCAGCCGGATGCCGCGCGCCACCCGGCAGCGCGGCAGGTGCAGATCGCCCTCGGTGTGCAGCCGGGCCGCCTCCAGCCGGGGGATCGCGCAGTTGATCAGGCGCAGGGTGCCGAAGCGGGTCTCGGACAGCTGGATCTCGCTGTCGAAGCGGCAGGACTGCAGCTCCACGTACGGGCCGACCGTGCCCCCGGACAGGTCGAGCCGCCCCGTGATCCGCACGCCGCGCAGCTTGAGCGAGGCCACCCGGCCCGGCACCGGGGCCGGCCCGTGCAACAGCAGCAGGGCCACCACCTGGGCGCGGACGCTGCGCTCGGGGCCCCAGACGTGCTCGGCGTGCGGATCGTCCCGGTCCGCTGCGCCCGGGGGCCCCTCCCGGCGGCGGCCGGGGGGATTGAGATCGCAGACGCTGCCCGTGCGGTACGCCTCCCACATGCGGTGCTCCGCGGCAGTGAGATCCGCCGGTTCCTCACCGGCGCGTGCCTCGGTCATGGCGGCCCCCCTCCGCTGTCACCCGTACGCGTCAAAGCGTCTGTGATCAAAGCTATCGGGGGGCTGTGACAACCGGGGCGTGTATCAGCCAGTGATACGGGCGAACGGTGCCGCTGGGCGGTCTGAGAGAATTGGGAGGTGATCTCTCGTATCGACCTGCGCGGTGACGCCCTCCCCGAGGGTGGCGCCCTGCGCGATCTGCTGCCCCGTGCCGAGTTCGACGTGGAAGCTGCCCTGGAGAAGGTGCGGCCCATCTGCGAGGACGTCCATCATCGTGGCACGGCGGCGCTGATCGAGTACGCGCAGAAGTTCGACGGGGTCGAGCTCTCGCAGGTCCGGGTGCCCGCGGAGGCCATCGAGGCCGCCCTGGAGCAGCTGGACCCGGCCGTCCGCGCCGCCCTCGAGGAGTCGATCCGGCGCGCCCGGATCGTGCACCGCAACCAGCGCCGCACCGAGCACACCACCCAGGTGGTCCCCGGCGGCACCGTGACCGAGAAGTGGGTTCCGGTGGAGCGCGTGGGGCTGTACGCCCCGGGTGGCCGATCGGTGTACCCGTCCTCCGTCGTCATGAACGTCGTACCGGCCCAGGAGGCAGGCGTCGAGTCGATCGCGCTCGCGTCCCCGCCGCAGAAGCCCGCTTTTGAAGGAGACCCTGCCGAGGGTCTGCCGCACCCGACGATCCTCGCCGCGTGCGCGCTGCTCGGCGTGGACGAGGTGTACGCGGTGGGCGGTGCCCAGGCAGTGGCGATGTTCGCGTACGGGACCGAAGACTGTCTTCCCTCCAACATGGTGACCGGCCCCGGCAACATCTGGGTCGCCGCCGCCAAGCGCTACTTCACCGGGAAGATCGGCATCGACACCGAGGCCGGCCCGACCGAGATCGCGGTCCTCGCGGACTCCACGGCCGACCCGGTGCACGTGGCCGCCGACCTGATCAGCCAGGCCGAGCACGACCCGCTGGCCGCCGCCGTCCTCGTCACGGACTCCGCGGAGCTCGCGGACGCCGTCGAGCGGGAGCTGGAGCCGCAGGTCGCCGCCTCGAAGCACATCCACGACCGGATCAAGCCGGCGCTCGCGGGCAAGCAGTCCGCGATCGTGCTGGTCGACAGCCTGGAGGACGGCCTCAAGGTCGTCGACGCGTACGGCGCCGAGCACCTGGAGATCCAGACCGCCGACGCGGCCGCCTGGGCCGCCCGGGTACGCAACGCCGGCGCGATCTTCGTCGGCCCGTGGGCCCCGGTCTCGCTCGGCGACTACTGCGCCGGGTCGAACCACGTGCTGCCCACCGGCGGCTGCGCCTGCCACTCCTCCGGCCTGTCCGTGCAGTCCTTCCTGCGCGGCATCCACATCGTCGACTACACGCGGGACGCCCTCGCCGAGGTCACCCACCACGTGGTGACCCTGGCCGAGGCCGAGGACCTGCCCGCGCACGGCGCCGCCCTCAAGGCGCGCTTCGGATGGAAGGTGCCCAAGCAGTGAGCATCGGCATCGACGACCTCCCCATCCGGGACGAGCTGCGCGGCAAGACCCCGTACGGCGCCCCGCAGCTCGACGTGCCCGTCCAGCTGAACACCAACGAGAACCCCTACGAGCTGCCCGCCGAGCTCGTCGCGCGGATCGCCGAGCGGGTGGCCGAGGCCGCCCGCACCCTCAACCGCTACCCCGACCGGGACGCGGTCGAGCTGCGCACCGAGCTCGCCGCCTACCTCACCCGTACGGCCGGGCACCCGGTCGCGCGGGAGAACGTCTGGGCCGCCAACGGCTCCAACGAGGTCATCCAGCAGCTGCTGCAGACCTTCGGCGGGCCGGGACGCACGGCGATCGGCTTCGAGCCCTCGTACTCGATGCACGCGCTGATCTCCCGCGGCACCGGCACCGGCTGGATCTCCGGCCCGCGCCGCGAGGACTTCCGCGTGGACGTGGCGGCGGCCGAGCAGGCCATCGCCGAGAACGCCCCGGACGTCGTCTTCATCACCTCGCCCAACAACCCCACGGGCACTGCGGTTGAGGCCGCGACGGTCCTGGCCCTCTACGAGGCCGCCCAGGCCGCCAAGCCCTCGCTGGTGATCGTGGACGAGGCGTACGTGGAGTTCAGCCACCGCGCATCGCTGCTGCCCCTCATCGAGGGACGGCCGAATCTGGTGGTCTCGCGGACCATGTCCAAGGCCTTCGGCGCCGCCGGCCTGCGCCTGGGCTACCTGGCCGCCCACCCCGCCGTGGTCGACGCCGTCCAGCTGGTGCGCCTGCCGTACCACCTGTCGGCCGTCACCCAGGCGACCGCGCTGGCCGCCCTGGAGCACACCGACACCCTGCTCGGCTACGTCGAGCAGCTCAAGGCCGAGCGCGACCGCCTGGTCGTCGAGCTGCGGGCCATCGGCTACGAGGTCACCGAGTCCGACGCGAACTTCGTCCAGTTCGGCAGGTTCGAGGACTCGCACGCCGCCTGGCAGAAGATCCTCGACCAGGGTGTCCTGGTCAGGGACAACGGGGTACCGGGCTGGCTGCGGGTCACCGCCGGCACCCCGGAAGAGAACGACGCGTTCCTGGAAGCGGTTCGCGCACTGAAGAAGGAGCAGCACGCATGAGCCGCATCGGACGGGTCGAACGGACCACGAAGGAGACCTCCGTCGTCGTCGAGATAAACCTCGACGGCACCGGCAAGGTCGACGTGTCGACGGGTGTGGGCTTCTTCGACCACATGCTCGACCAGCTCGGCCGCCACGGCCTCTTCGACCTCACCGTCAAGACCGACGGCGACTTGCACATCGACACCCACCACACCATCGAGGACACCGCCCTCGCGCTCGGCGCCGCCTTCAAGCAGGCCCTCGGCGACAAGGTGGGCATCTACCGCTTCGGCAACTGCACCGTGCCGCTCGACGAGTCCCTCGCCCAGGTCACCGTGGACCTGTCCGGCCGCCCCTACCTCGTGCACACCGAGCCCGAGAACATGGCCCCGATGATCGGCGCCTACGACACGACGATGACCCGGCACATCTTCGAGTCCTTCGTCGCGCAGGCCCAGATCGCCCTGCACATCCACGTCCCGTACGGCCGCAACGCCCACCACATCGTGGAGTGCCAGTTCAAGGCCCTCGCGCGCGCCCTGCGCTACGCCGCCGAGTTCGACCCGCGCGCGGCCGGCATCCTTCCCTCCACGAAGGGCGCCCTCTAGCGTGAACGGGCTCAACACGATCCTGATCGTCCTCGGCCTGTTCCTGGCCGGCGGCGTCTACTCCTTCCAGAAGCAGCAGATGCCCAAGTCGGTCGTCATCCTGCTCGCCATCGGCTCCGCGATGTGCCTGGCCGCCGGAGTCCTGCGAATCCAAGGAATCTGGGAATGAGCGCAGCACGCCCCACCAAGAAGGTCGTGGTCTTCGACTACGGCTTCGGAAACGTCCGCTCCGCCGAGCGGGCCCTGGCACGCGTCGGGGCCGACGTCGAGATCACCCGCGACTACGACAAGGCCATGGACGCCGACGGGCTGCTCGTCCCCGGTGTCGGCGCCTTCTCCGCCTGCATGCAGGGCCTCAAGGACGCCCGCGGCGACTGGATCATCGGCCGCCGGCTGTCCGGCGGCCGCCCGGTCATGGGCATCTGCGTCGGCATGCAGATCCTCTTCGAGCGCGGCATCGAGCACGGCGTGGAGACCGAGGGCCTCGACGAGTGGCCCGGCACCGTCGGCCCGCTCAAGGCCCCGATCGTCCCCCACATGGGCTGGAACACCGTCGAGGCCCCGGCCGACAGCCAGGCCTTCGCCGGCCTGGACGCCGACGCCCGGTTCTACTTCGTGCACTCCTACGCGGTGCGCGAGTGGAGCCTGGAGGTCACCAACCCGGCGATCCGCGCCCCCCGCGTCACCTGGGCCACGCACGGCGAGCCGTTCGTCGCGGCGGTGGAGAACAGGGCCCTGTGGGCGACCCAGTTCCACCCCGAGAAGTCCGGCGACGCCGGAGCCCAGCTCCTCACCAACTGGATCGAGACCCTGTGATGACCGAGCCCGCAGCGAAGCTGGAACTCCTCCCCGCGGTCGACGTCCGCGACGGCCAGGCCGTCCGCCTCGTGCACGGGGTGTCCGGCAGCGAGACCTCCTACGGCTCCCCGCTCGAGGCGGCCCTGGCCTGGCAGCGCTCCGGCGCCGAATGGCTGCACCTCGTCGACCTCGACGCCGCCTTCGGCACCGGTGACAACCGCGCCCTGGTCGCCGAGATCACCCGCGCCATGGACATCAAGGTCGAGCTGTCCGGCGGCATCCGCGACGACGCCTCGCTCGCCGCGGCCCTCGCCACCGGCTGCACCCGCGTCAACCTCGGCACCGCCGCCCTGGAGACCCCCGAGTGGGCCGCCAAGGCCATCGCCGACCACGGCGACAGGATCGCGATCGGCCTCGACGTCCGCGGCACCACCCTCAAGGGGCGCGGCTGGACCAGCGAGGGCGGCGACCTGTACGAGACCCTGGCCCGCCTCGACTCCGAGGGCTGCGCCCGGTACGTGGTCACCGACATCGGCAAGGACGGCACGCTCACAGGCCCCAACCTGGAGCTGCTGAGGAACGTCTGCGCCGCCACCGACCGGCCCGTCGTGGCCTCCGGCGGCATCTCCTCCCTGGACGACCTGCGGGCCCTGTCCGAGTTGGTCCCGCTGGGCGTCGAGGGCGCGATCGTCGGCAAGGCCCTGTACGCCAAGGCCTTCACCCTGGAAGAAGCCCTGAAGGTGGTCAACGCATGAGCAGCCCTTCCGAAGTGCGCCGCATCTCCTCCGGCGGCCCCTACGAGGACGTCATCGGCTACTCGCGCGCCGTCCAGCTCCCCAACGGCCTCGTCCTCGTCTCCGGCTGCACCGCGGCCGACGGCGGAGGCCCGTACGACCAGGCGAAGACCGCCTTCGGCGTGGCCTTCAAGGCGCTCGCCGAGGCCGGTCTGGGCCCCGAGCACGTGGTGCGCACCCGGATGTACCTGACGCACGCCCGGGACGTGGACGAGGTGGGCCGCGCCCACAAGGAGCTGTTCGACGCGGTCCGCCCGGCGGCATCCATGATCATCGTCTCCGGCTTCGTCGACCCCGGCATGGTCGTCGAGGTGGAGGTCGAGGCATACAAGGAGGCGTCCGCATGACCCTCTCCGTACGGGTGATCCCCTGCCTGGACGTGGACAACGGCCGGGTCGTCAAGGGCGTCAACTTCCAGAACCTGCGCGACGCCGGCGACCCGGTGGAGATGGCCAAGCTGTACGACGCCGAGGGCGCCGACGAGCTGACCTTCCTCGACATCACCGCCTCCTCCGGCAACCGCGAGACCACGTACGACGTGGTGCGGCGGACCGCCGAGCAGGTCTTCATCCCGCTCACCGTCGGCGGCGGCGTCCGCACGGCGGACGACGTCGACAAGCTGCTGCGCGCCGGAGCGGACAAGGTGGGCGTAAACACCGCCGCCATCGCCCGCCCCGAGCTCATCCAGGAGATCGCGGAGCGCTTCGGCCGACAGGTGCTGGTCCTGTCGGTGGACGCCCGCCGCACCGCCTCGGGCTCCTTCGAGGTCACCACCCACGGCGGCCGGCAGGGCACCGGGATGGACGCCGTCGAATGGGCCCACCGGGCGGCCGAACTGGGGGCCGGTGAGATCCTGCTGAACTCCATGGACGCCGACGGCACCAAGGACGGCTACGACACCGAGATGATCACGGCCGTACGCAGGCACGTGACGGTCCCGGTCATCGCCTCGGGCGGCGCGGGCAAGCTGGAGCACTTCCCGCCGGCCATCGCGGCGGGCGCCGACGCGGTCCTCGCCGCCTCGGTCTTCCACTTCGGCGACCTGCGCATCTCCGAGGTCAAGGCCACCCTCCGCGAGGCGGGCCACCCGGTGCGCTGAGACCGGCCGGTTCCGCCGCGGGGCTTTCTCAAGATGACGGAAGTCTTTTCTCGAGAAAGCCCTGCGGCGAACTGGAGTTGACCCCTAACCTGGCTCTCATCAGCAACGGTGCCGAGGAGACGGGTGGGGACCATGGCAAAGCTGAGCACCGATGAGATCGACCTCTCCGCAGGGATGTTCATCCGCTGCCTGCCGGTCGACGACTGGACCACGCACATCCAGGTCCCCTTCAAGCACCTGAAGGTGATCACCCACGACCCGGTCGTGCTCCAGTCGGGAAACGCCAAGCAGCGGCCCACCGACGTCACGGACGAGGACATCGAGCTGCACTCGCTGGTGCAGCGCGGCCTGGAGCTGGGGAAGAAGACCAACATCCCCAAGTACGCCGCCTACATCCAGCGCTATGTGACGCGTGAGCGCGCCGCCGTGCTGCCCCCCATCCACCTGTGGACCGAACACCCCCTGTCCATCGTGCAGTCCACGCACCAGGGCGCCCTGCAGAACTTCCTCTGCGTCCCCCACGGCCTGAAGCTGATCGCCATCGACGGGGAGACCCAGCTGGCCAGCCACTACCACCTGGAGCGCTCCCTCACCGGCCGCGAAGAGGCCCGGGAGCAGCACGCCACCGCCTACCTGAGCGCGGTGGTGCACGACAACAGGACCCCGCTGGAGGCCCGCCAGTTCTTCTACGACCTCAACGTGCTGGGGGTCAGGGTGAATTCGGCCATCGCGCTCAGCATGGACACGGCCGACCCGCTGATGGAGGTCGTCGGGCGGCTCTCGGAGGAGATCCCGTTCTTCCGGGGGAAGGTCGAGCGGATCTCCCGCCAGATCAAGAAGAACAGCCCCAAGGTCGTCAAGCTCCAGGACCTGCGGCAGTTCGTGGTCAACATGGTCCACGGCATCGCCGGCGTCCAGTACGGAACCAAGCCCGCCCCCGTCGGCCACGTCGACCTGGCCGACCTGGAATCCGCCGGACGCGACTGGCTGTCGGCCTACGCCGAGGCCTTCGCGGAGGAGATCGCCGACCGCGAGCAGTGCGTGGCCGCGATGGGCAGCGTGCTGGCCGCCGTCGGAGCGATGGGCCGCGTGATCCTGGAGGCCCCCGCCGAGGACCGGGCGGACCGTCTCGAAGAGCTGCTCGACAGCCTCAGGAAGGTGGACTGGCGCAAGGGCGACCACTGGCTGGGCACGGCCCTGACCAAGACCCCGCAGGGCAAGTACACGATCAACGGTCCCAAGCAGTCCGCCTACGCCGTCTTCGGCGCCCTGAGCGATCCGGCGAGCCCCGCCTACGCGGTCGTCCGCGGCGAGCCGTCGTCACCGGCCCTCTGAGCCGCACCCCACGTACCCACGACGCGCACGACGCGCACGGCGCGCACGACGCGCACAAAAAAACGGCCCCGTCGCCGGGGCCGTTCCTGTCGGCGTGACCGCCGAACTCGTATGAAGCCACCGTAACAGGCGGGCCGTCCCCGCCGGGAGAACCTGTGAGCAGCGTCATCGCCTACGTCGACGGGCCCAACCTCGACTACTCCATCCGAGCGACCTACGGCCATCGCTACCTCTGGCTGGACCTCGCCGCGCTGGTGGAGCGGCTGCGGCCCGACGACACCCTCCGGCGCGTCCAGTACTGCACCACCCTGGTCGTCAAGGACCCCGCCGCCCTCGCGGACCAGAAGACGCACCTGGACGCCCTCGCCGCGCACCGCCCCCGCGACGTGCGGACCGAGCTCGGGCACTACACCGTGCAGAAGCCGCGCTGCTCCTCGTGCCGTCAGGGCTACCGGTGCGGCTGCACGCCGCCCCGCCGGTTCCGCCGGTTCGAGGAGAAGCGGACCGACGTGGCCATCGGGGCCCGCCTCGTCGAGGACAGCGCGCGCGGGGCCTCGGACGTCGCGCTGATCGTGTCCGCGGACTCCGACCTCGTGCCCGCGGTCGAGGCCGCCCGGCGCCTGGACCCGCTGCGCAGGATCTACCTGGCCCTGCCGCCCGGCTACGCGAGGCCGAGCCCGCACTTCCACTCGGTCGGCGCCTTCACGATCAACGAGGCCGCGCTGCGGGGCAGCCAGCTGCCCGAGACGGTCACCGAGGCCGCCACGGGCGCCGTGTACAGCCGTCCTGCCGGGTGGAAGTGAGGGCGCCCGGCTCAGATGCCCAGCTTGGCCGCCGTCAGCTTGGCGACGGCCTCCTTCTCGCCGTCCAGGGCGACCGCGGCGGCGTCCTGGCGGCCGAAGCAGAACAGGGTCAGCTCGCCGGGCTCGCCCGTCACCGTGACCACCGGGGCGCCCTTGCGCGCCACCGCCGTCCGGCCGTCCGGGCGGCGCAGGACCAGGCCCACCGGCGAGCGGCGGCCCGTCAGACGGGCCAGCTTCTCCAGGCGCGACCACAGGGAGTCCGAGAACACCGGGTCCAGCTCCCGCGGGGACCAGTCCGGCTGGGCCCGCCGCACGTCCTCCGCGTGCACGAAGAACTCCACCGCGTTCGCCGCCTCGTCGATCTGCTTCACCGCGTACAGCGACAGCTTCGGCGGCCCGGTGCGGATCAGCTGGATGAGCTCCTCGTACGGCTTGGCGGTGTACTCCGCCATCGCCGCGTCCAGCCGGTTCTTCAGCACGTTCAGCAGCAGGCCGCCCGCCGCGTCCGGGCGGCGCTCGCGCACCACCACGTGCGCCGCCAGTTCCCGGCAGGTCCAGCCGTCGCACAGCGTCGGCGCCTCCGGCCCGGCCGCCTCCAACAGGTCGGCCAGCAGCAGTCGTTCGCGCTTCGCATGGGTAGACATGCGGGCCAGCCTACGGCCGGAACGCGGCGCGCGCCCGCCCATCAGGCGGACGGGGATCCGTGCCGGGCACCGCGGCCCGGCACAATGGGCCCATGAGTACGTCCCCCCGCCCCGGCAGCCTCGATCCCGCCATCGCCGCACGCCTCAAGCGATCCGCCGACGGCCTGGTACCGGCCATCGCCCAGCAGTACGACACCGGTGAGGTGCTCATGCTCGGCTGGATGGACGACGAGGCCCTGCACCGCACCCTGACGACCGGCCGCTGCACCTACTGGTCCCGCAGCCGACAGGAGTACTGGGTGAAGGGGGACACCTCCGGCCACATTCAGCACGTGAAGTCCGTCGCCCTCGACTGCGACGCCGACACCGTGCTCGTCAAGGTCGACCAGGTCGGCGCCGCCTGCCACACCGGCGCCCGCACCTGCTTCGACGACGATGTCCTCCTCCGCGACGCCGACTAGGTAGGCCCCACGCACATGGATCTCGATACGTTCCGCAAGCTCGCGGCCGACCGCCGCGTCATCCCCGTGAGCCGCAAGCTGCTGGCCGACGGGGACACCCCCGTCGGGCTCTACCGCAAGCTGGCCGCCGAACGCCCCGGCACCTTCCTGCTGGAGTCCGCCGAGAACGGCCGCTCCTGGTCCCGGTACTCCTTCGTCGGCGTGCGCAGCGACGCGACCCTGACCGTCCGGGACGGCCAGGCGCACTGGATCGGCACCCCGCCCGTCGGCGTACCCACGGCCGGCGACCCCCTGGAAGCGCTCCGCGCCACCGTCGAGGCCCTGCACACCCCCCGCGACCTCGCCGGCGGGATGCCCCCCTTCACCGGCGGCATGGTCGGCTACCTCGGCTACGACATCGTGCGGCGCCTCGAGCGCATCGGCGAGCACACGGCCGACGACCTGCGGCTGCCCGAGCTGACCATGCTGCTCACCTCCGACCTGGCGGTCATGGACCACTGGGACGGCACCGTCCTGCTCATCGCCAACGCGATCAACCACAACGACCTCGACACCGGCGTGGACGAGGCGTACGCCGACGCCGTGGCGCGCCTCGACGCCATGGAGGCGGACCTCGCCCGCCCCGCCCCCTACACCCCGACCCCGCTGCCCGCCTCCGAGCTGCCGGAATTCTCCGCGCTGTGGGGCGGCGAGACCTACCAGGCGGCCGTCGAGGACATCAAGGAGCGCATCCGGGCCGGCGAGGCCTTCCAGGTGGTGCCCTCGCAGCGGTTCGAGACCCCCTGCCAGGCCTCCGCGCTCGACGTCTACCGGGTGCTGCGGGCCACCAACCCCTCCCCGTACATGTACCTCTTCCGCTTCGAGAACGGCTTCGACGTGGTCGGGTCCAGCCCCGAGGCGCTGGTCAAGGTCGAGGACGGGCGGGCCATGGTCCACCCCATCGCCGGCACCCGCCACCGGGGCGCGACCCCGCAGGAGGACAACGACCTCGCCGAGGAGCTGCTGGCCGACCCCAAGGAGCGCGCCGAGCACCTGATGCTCGTCGACCTCGGCCGCAACGACCTGGGCCGGGTCTGCGAGCCGGGCTCCGTCGAGGTCGTCGACTTCATGAGCATCGAGCGGTACTCGCACGTCATGCACATCGTGTCCACCGTCACCGGGCGGGTCGCCGAGGGCAGGACCGCCTTCGACGTGCTCACCGCCTGCTTCCCGGCCGGCACCCTCTCCGGCGCGCCCAAGCCCCGCGCCATGCAGATCATCGAGGAGCTGGAGCCCACCCGCCGCGGCCTGTACGGCGGCTGCGTGGGCTACCTGGACTTCGCCGGCGACTCCGACACGGCCATCGCCATCCGCACCGCTCTGCTGCGCGACGGCACCGCGTACGTGCAGGCCGGCGCCGGGGTCGTGGCCGACTCGGTGCCCGAGCTGGAGGACAACGAGTGCCGCAACAAGGCGGCCGCCGTGCTGCGCGCGGTGGGAGCGGCGAACCGCCTCCACGGCTCCTGAGGGCGTAGGGGATAGTGGGGTACGTGAGTGCCGTACCCCAGCCCCCGCCCCCCGCCGGTCACGCAGCCGAGGCCCCCGACAGCAGGAGCAGCCGCCGCAGCGTGGCCGTCGCCCTGCTGCTCGGCACCCTCGGCTCCACCGTCGTCCTGCTCGCCTCCGGCCGGGTCTGGGCCCGGGGCACGGCCGCCATCGGCGGCGATTCGCTCGCGCTGACCGCCGACGGCCGGGCCGTCACCGGGCTTCCCGCCGCCCTGGCCATCGTCGGCCTCGCCGCCCTGGTCGCCGTCTTCGCCGTACGCGGCAAGAGCCGGCTGCTGGTGTCGGGGCTGCTGGCGCTCAGCGGCCTGGGCGCCGGCCTGTCCGCGCTCCTGGCCGCCGACGGCCGCCGCGCCCTGGACGCGGAGGCCGCCCGTACGACCGCGGACACCGCCGCGCACGTGGCGGGGCTGACCCAGACGGCGTGGCCGTACGTCACGGCCGCCGGGGCCGCCCTGATCCTGGCCGCCGGGCTGCTGGCCCTGTGGTTCGGCCGGGGCTGGCCCGCCATGGGCGGCCGCTACGAGCGCGACGGCAGCCCCCGCCCGCGCAAGCGGGCCGTGGTGGATCCGGACCGGCCGGAGGATCTGTGGAAGGCTCTGGACCGCGGTGAGGACCCGACCAACTGACGGACCCCCGTGGACGGCGGCCCCGCCCGGTGCGGGACAATGGGCACCGAGCGTTCGACTACACACCGCGACACACCGCGCGCTCGACAGAGCACCGCGACAGAGCAACGAGGAGCAACTCATGGCGGGCACAGACCACGGACACACCCCGGCCGCCTGGACCGGTGTCATCATCGCCTTCATCGGCTTCTGCATCTCCGGCGCCTTCATGGTGCTCGCGAACCCGCTCGGCTTCTGGGCCGGCCTGGTCGTGGTCGTGATCGGCGGTGTCGTCGGCATGGCGATGAAGGCTGCGGGCATGGGTGCGCCGAAGGCCGCCCACAAGGACCTCGCCGAGGTCATCGCCGCCTCCAAGGTCCCCGCCAAGGTCTGAGCGGCACCGAGGATCCGAAAGGCGCGGCCCGTCGGGCTGCGCCTTTTGTCATGACCGGTGAGAATCAGCGGGTGGACGCCTTTCGCACCCCCGATGCCCTGCCGCCGCGGGCCGTGCCCGCCGTACCGGTGAGCCGGGCCCGGCGCCTGCGCGCACCGGCGCTCACCCTGGCCGGAGCGGTCGCGGCGTTTGCGTACGTAGGCACCGTGAACCCGAACGAACCGGGCCATTACCCGGTCTGTCCGCTGCTGCGGCTGACCGGAATCCTGTGCCCCGGCTGCGGCGGTCTGCGCAGCGCGTACGCGTTCGCCCATGGTGATCTGATCACCGCTTTCGGGGCAAATGCCCTCGCCGTCGCGGGCTACTTCGTCTTCGCGGGGTTCATGCTCCTGTGGCTGATCCGCGCCTTCCGCGGCGGGCCCGTGCCCCGACTGGCCTTGCGGCCGCTGTACTGGTGGGGGATCGGCGGGGCGGCCCTGGTCTTCGCCGTTGTCCGAAATCTTTCTTTCGGCTCCGCACTGGCCCCCTGAGGCCCTTACGGGGCCTGGATGAAGCCCCGATTCCGAATGTCCAGTTACTGGGACGGCGTCAACCGCGTGCGGAGGGCAAGGCCTCCTGCGGATACCATTTGATTGCTGACCTTGCAGTTGTACGTGTCTGCAAGGCGGCCGACCGTCATCGACCCGGAAGGGGGCCGCTCGCGTGAGTGTGCTCGACGAGATCATCGAAGGGGTCCGCGAAGACCTTGCCGAACGGCAGGCCCGCGTGAGCCTCGACGAGCTCAAGGAGCGTGCCGCCAAGGCGCCCCAGGCCAAGGACGGCGTCGCGGCACTGCGCGGTGACAGCGTGAAGGTGATCTGCGAGGTCAAGCGCTCCAGCCCGTCCAAGGGCGCGCTGGCCGCGATCGCCGATCCCGCCGGCCTTGCCGCCGACTACGAGGCGGGCGGTGCGGCGGTCATCTCCGTCCTCACCGAACAGCGCCGCTTCGGCGGCTCGCTGGCCGACCTCGAGGCCGTCCGCGCCCGCGTGGACATCCCGATCCTGCGCAAGGACTTCATCGTCACGGCGTACCAGCTCTGGGAGGCCCGCGCCTACGGCGCCGACCTCGTGCTGCTGATCGTCGCGGCCCTGGAGCAGGAGGCCCTCGTCTCCCTCATCGAGCGGGCCGAGTCCATCGGCCTCACCCCGCTCGTCGAGGTCCACGACGAGGAGGAGGTGGAGCGCGCCGTCGCCGCCGGAGCCAAGATCATCGGTGTCAACGCCCGCAACCTCAAGGACCTCAAGGTCGACCGCTCCACCTTCGAGCGCGTCGCCCCCGAGATCCCGGCCCACATCGTCAAGATCGCCGAGTCCGGCATCCGCGGTCCGCACGACCTGATCGCCTACGCCAACGAAGGCGCCGACGCCGTCCTCGTCGGGGAGTCCCTGGTGACCGGCCGCGACCCTAGGGCGGCCGTGGCCGACCTCGTCGCCGCCGGAGCCCACCCCGCCCTGCGCCACGGGCGGAGCTGACCGCTCCATGGCCCGCCACCGCCCCTCCGTCAGCACGCTGCACCGGCCGCCGGCATCCCGCCGCGGCCCGGTCGGCGTGCCGACGGCCCACGCGCCCCTGGCGCGCGGCTGCCGCCCCCGCGGCTGCCGCGCCCCGGCCCGGCGCGTGCACGGGCGGCGGGTCCGGTACGTGATCGGCTCCGAGCCCGGTCAGGTCAACGGCATGCGATGGCGCCGCGGAGACGCGCCGTAACGAGGGCCCCGCAGCGGGCGGTACGAGACGTACCGTGCCGCGCCCTGGCGGCCCCGTACGGCCCGCCGCCCGGGCCCGACGGCTCCGGACGACGGGTTCTCCCTCCCGCAGACAGCGCGGACCGACCCCCTGGGGGCGCGTCCGTGCGCGTGTCGCGGGCGGGCGGCGCCATACGGTGACAACCACTCGTCGCATCCCGTTCCCGTAGGAGCACTGGCATGTCCAGCCAATTCTTCATCCCGGACCCGGAGGGTCACGTCCCGAACGCCGAGGGTTACTTCGGTGACTTCGGCGGCAAGTTCATCCCGGAGGCGCTCGTCGCCGCCGTGGACGAGGTCGCGGTCGAGTACGAGAAGGCCAAGGGCGACCCGGCCTTCGCGGCCGAGCTGGGCGACCTGATGGTCAACTACACCGGCCGCCCCAGCGCCCTCACTGAGGTGCCCCGCTTCGCCGAGCACGCCGGCGGCGCGCGGATCTTCCTCAAGCGCGAGGACCTCAACCACACCGGCTCGCACAAGATCAACAACGTGCTGGGCCAGGCGCTGCTCACCAAGCGCATGGGCAAGACCCGCGTCATCGCCGAGACCGGCGCCGGCCAGCACGGCGTGGCCACCGCCACCGCGTGCGCCCTCTTCGGCCTCGAGTGCACCGTCTACATGGGCGAGATCGACACCCAGCGCCAGGCCCTGAACGTGGCCCGCATGCGCATGCTGGGCGCCGAGGTCATCGCCGTGAAGTCCGGCTCCCGGACCCTGAAGGACGCCATCAACGAGGCGTTCCGCGACTGGGTCGCCAACGTCGACCGCACCCACTACCTCTTCGGCACCGTCGCCGGGCCGCACCCCTTCCCGGCCATGGTCCGCGACTTCCACCGGGTGATCGGCGTCGAGGCCCGCCGCCAGATCATCGAGCGCGCCGGCCGGCTGCCCGACGCCGTCGCGGCCTGCGTCGGCGGCGGCTCCAACGCCATCGGCCTCTTCCACGCCTTCATTCCCGACACCGGGGTCCGCCTGGTCGGCTTCGAGCCCGCCGGGCACGGCGTCGAGACCGGCGAGCACGCGGCCACCCTGACCGCGGGCGAGCCCGGCATCCTGCACGGCTCCCGCTCCTACGTCCTCCAGGACGAGGAGGGCCAGATCACCGAGCCGTACTCCATCTCGGCCGGCCTGGACTACCCGGGCATCGGCCCGGAGCACTCGTACCTCAAGGACACCGGCCGCGGCGAGTACCGCGCGGTCACCGACGACGCCGCGATGCAGGCCCTGCGCCTGCTCTCCCGCACCGAGGGCATCATCCCGGCCATCGAGTCGGCGCACGCCCTCGCGGGCGCCCTCGACCTGGGCAAGGAGCTGGGCAAGGACGGCCTGATCGTGGTCAACCTGTCCGGCCGCGGCGACAAGGACATGGATACCGCTGCCCGCTACTTCGGGCTGTACGACAGCGAGAAGGCCGAGGGGGAGTCGAAGTGAGCAACGGCAACATCCAGCTGCTGAGCGACACGCTTGCCAAGGCGAAGTCCGAGGACCGCGCGGCCCTCGTCGCCTACCTGCCGGCGGGCTTCCCGACCGTCGACGGCGCCATCGAGGCGGTCAAGGCCGTCATCGCGGGCGGCGCGGACGTGGTCGAGGTCGGCCTTCCGCACAGCGACCCGGTCCTGGACGGCGCGATCATCCAGACCGCCGACGACATCGCCCTGCGCGGCGGGGTCAAGATCGCCGACGTGATCCGGACGGTCCGCGAGGCGCACGAGGCCACCGGGGCCCCGGTCCTGGTGATGACGTACTGGAACCCCATCGACCGCTACGGCGTCGAGCGGTTCACCGCCGAGCTGGCGGCGGCGGGCGGCGCCGGCTGCATCCTGCCCGACCTGCCGGTCCAGGAGTCCGCGCTGTGGCGCGAGCACGCCGACAAGCACGGTCTGGCGACCGTCTTCGTCGTGGCCCCCAGCAGCAAGGACGAGCGCCTCGCCACCATCACGGCGGCCGGCTCCGGCTTCGTCTACGCGGCCTCCCTGATGGGCGTCACCGGCACCCGCGCCTCGGTCGGCGCCGAGGCGAAGGAGCTGGTCGGGCGCACCCGCCGGACCACCGACCTGCCGGTCTGCGTGGGCCTGGGCGTCTCCAACCCGGAGCAGGCCAGGGAAGTCGCCGGATTCGCGGACGGCGTGATCGTCGGTTCGGCCTTCGTCAAGCTGCTGCTGGACGCGCCGGACCTGCCGGCCGGGCTGGCCGCCGTACGGTCGCTGGCGGGCGAGCTTGCGGAAGGCGTACGCAGGAGCTGACGGGAAACGCACACCTGAACGGGTTCTGTAGCCCGATCAGGTGGAAGTGGGGGCGGGGAGGCACGCGAGTGCCTCCCCGCTTCGTTTGGCCGAACGTGAGCGAGAAGAACGACGGTGCGAACCGCGATGCGACCAAACGATCGGCCCGCGAGCGACTCCAGGTGGAGCGCGACCGGCAGAAGGCCCGGGACAGGCGTCGGCGCACGCTCGTCGTGTCGGCGGCGGTGGTCGGCGTACTCGGCCTGGCCGCCGTCGTCGGTCTGATCGCGGCCAACACCGGCAAGGACGGCGGCGGCAAGGCCGGCCCGGTGGTCGCGCCCTCCGGGGCCACCGGCAAGGACGCGCTGGCCATCCGGACCGGCAAGGACGAGGCCAAGTCCACCCTGACCGTGTGGGAGGACTTCCGCTGTCCCGCCTGCAAGGCCTTCGAGGACAACTACCGGGACACGGTCCACGAGCTCGAGGCCAAGGGCCTGCTCAAGGTCGACTACTACTTGGTCACCCTCATCGACGGGAACATGGGCGGCAGCGGCTCCCTGAAGGGGGCGAACGCAGCGGCCTGCGCGCAGGACGCCGGCAAGTTCGCGGCCTACCACGACCTCCTCTTCAAGAACCAGCCGCAGGAGGTCGACGACGCCTACGGCAAGAACGAGCGGCTGATCGAACTGGCCGGCCAGGTGGACGGCCTGGACACCCCCGCCTTCCGCAAGTGCGTCGAGGACGGCACGCACAACAGCTGGGTGGGCAAGGCCCACGAGGCCTTCCGCGCCGGAAACTTCCGGGGCACGCCGACCGTGCTGCTCAACGGCAAGGACATCTTCTCGGACAAGGCCGATCCGCTGACCCCGCAGAAGCTGAAGGAGCGGGTGGAGGCGGAGGCAGGGGCTTCCGGCAGCGGGGCGGAGGCCTCGAAGGACGCGGGGAAGGCGGCCGGCAAGGGCGCGCCGTCGGCCGGCACGGCGTCCGGGGCCACCCCGGGCGCGACCCCCGGGGTGAAGGCCTCACGGGCGCCGGGGACGGCGTCGAAGACGCCCGCGAACAGCGGATCGGACGGTTCCGCGGGGAACTGAGCGACACCCGTGCCGTGTGTTGATTCGGTATCGGCTTGCCGGGCGGGTTGCGGTGTGCACCGCCCGGCAGGGTAGCGTCGGGTCTGCCATGGACATTGCTTACATCCCCAGTCCGTCGACCGGCGTGATCCATCTCGGACCGATCCCGCTCCGCGGCTACGCGTTCTGCATCATCATCGGCGTCTTCGTCGCTGTCTGGCTCGGCAACAAGCGGTGGGTCGCGCGCGGCGGAAAGCCGGGCACGGTCGCGGACATCGCCGTGTGGGCGGTGCCGTTCGGCCTGGTCGGCGGTCGCCTCTACCACGTGATCACCGACTACCAGCTCTACTTCGGCGAGGGCCGCAACTGGGTCGACGCCTTCAAGATCTGGGAGGGCGGCCTCGGCATCTGGGGGGCGATCGCGCTCGGCGCGGTGGGCGCCTGGATCGGCTGCCGGCTGCGCGGCATCCCGCTGCCGGCCTGGGCGGACGCCCTGGCCCCGGGCATCGCGCTGGCCCAGGCCTGCGGGCGCTGGGGCAACTGGTTCAACCAGGAGCTGTACGGCAGGGCCACCGACCTGCCGTGGGCGGTGGAGATCAGCGCGGGCCCGAACCGGGACGCCGGCACCTACCACCCGACCTTCCTGTACGAGTCGCTGTGGTGCATCGGCGTCGCGGTCCTGGTCATCTGGGCCGACCGCCGCTTCAAGCTCGGGCACGGACGGGCGTTCGCCCTGTACGTGGCCGCGTACTGCGTGGGCCGCGGCTGGATCGAGTACATGCGGGTCGACGAGGCGCACCACATCCTGGGCCTGCGGCTGAACGTGTGGACCTCGATCGTGGTCTTCGTCCTGGCCGTCGTCTACTTCGTCCTGTCGGCGAAGCTGCGACCGGGCCGCGAGGAGATCGTCGAGCCGGACCGCTCCGGCGACGAGGGCGGCAAGGGTTCGGCTCCGGCCGACGCGGACGCGGCCGACGCGATCAAGGAGGCCGAGGCCAAGGACGCGTTGACCAAGGACGCCGCGAGCAAGGACGCCGAGCCCGACGCACCCAAGGCGGACCTCGCCAAGGCGGACCTCGCCAAGGCCGAGCCGGCCGAGGCCCCGGAGGCCAAGAAGCTCTGACCACATCGGTCACACAAGGGGCGCCGCACACCGTGCGGCGCCCCTTCTGCACGCCGTGCTGCCGCAGCAGGGGCTCACACCGTCAGCGCCCTGCCGACCGCGCGGCGAGCGCGAGGGTGCGGTGGGCCGCCGCCACCACCGCCGGGTCGACGAAGCGCCCGTCCGGCAGCGCCAGCGCCCCCGGCGTGGCCCGGGCCGCCGACAGCACCTCCTGCGCCGCGGCCACCTCCGACGGAGCCGGCAGGTACGCCCGCTCGATCACCGGCAGCTGGCGCGGATGGATCGCCGCCCTGCCGAGGAAGCCGAGAGCCCGGCCCCGCGCACAGGAGTCGGCCAGCGCCTCCAGGTCCCGGATGTCGGGGAACACCGACTGGGCCGGGGGCGCCAGCCCGGCCGCGCGGGCCGCCACCACCACCCGGGAGCGGCACCAGTCCAGGCCCGGCTCCGCACTGACGGCCAGGTCGGCCCGCAGATCGGCCTCGCCCAGCGACAGCCCGCGCAGCGCGGGGTGCGCGCGGGCGATCTCGTAGGCGCGCTCCACGCCCAGCGCCGATTCGAGCAGCGCGTGCAGCCCGACCCCGCCGGTGCGGTCGGCGGCGGCGACGACCTGTTCGGGCGCGCTGATCTTGGGCAGCCGCAGACCGGCGAGCCCGTGCAGCCCGCCGAGGGCGGTCAGGTCGGCGCCGCCCCAGGGGGAGTCGAGCGCGTTGACGCGGACGTGGACGGGGAGCGGGGGCCGCTCGCCGAGCAGCTCGGCGGTGGCGGCGCGGGCGTACTCCTTGCGGGAGACCGGTACCGCGTCCTCCAGATCCACGATGACCGCGTCGGCCCCGCAGCCGATGGCCTTGGCCACCACCGCCGGGCGGTCGCCCGGCGCGTACAGCCAGGTCAGGATCACAGCGCCCCCTCCGTGCGCAGTGCGCTGATCTCGGCTCCGGTCAGGCCCAGCTCGGTCAGCACCTCGTCGGTGTCCGCGCCGTGCGGGCGGCCCGCCCAGCGGATCCCGCCGGGGGTCTCGGAGAGCCGGAAGAGGATGTTCTGCATCCGCAGCGGGCCGAGCTCGGGGTCCTCGATCTCGGTGACCGTGTCCAGGGCCGCGTACTGCGGGTCGTCCATCACGTCCCGGACGTCGTAGACCAGGGCGACGGCCGCCTGGGCCTCCTCGAAGGCCGCGACGACCTCCTCGGCCTTGTGGCGGGCGATCCAGCCGCCGACCGCGTCGTCCAGGACGTGCGCGTGGGCGGCCCGCCCCGAACCGGTCGCGAACCAGGGCTCGGCGATCAGCTCCGGCCGCCCGACCAGGCGCATCACGCGCTCGGCGATGGACTGGGCGGAGGTGGAGACCGCCAGCCAGCGGCCGTCCGCGCTGCGGTAGGTGTTGCGGGGGGCGTTGTTGGTGGAGCGGTTGCCGGTGCGCGGCTGGACGTAGCCGAGCTGGTCGTACCAGAGGGGGTGCGGCCCGAGCACGGTGAGGATCGGCTCGATGATCGCCAGGTCCACGACCTGGCCGTGGCCGGTGCGGTCGCGGCCCGCGAGGGCGGTCATCACCGCGTACGCGGTGGTCAGCGCGGCGATCGAGTCCGCGAGCCCGAAGGGCGGCAGGGTCGGCGGCCCGTCCGGCTCCCCGGTGATCGCGGCGAAGCCGCTCATCGCCTCGGCGAGGGTGCCGAACCCGGGGCGGTGGGCGTACGGGCCCTGCTGGCCGAAGGCCGTGACGCGGGCCAGGACCAGGCGGGGGTTGGCGGCGGACAGCTCGGGCCAGCCCAGCCCCCACCGCTCCAGGGTGCCGGGGCGGAAGTTCTCGATGACCACGTCGGCGGTGGCGGCGAGGCGCAGCAGGGTGTCCCGGCCGCCGGGGGTGGACAGGTCGAGGGTGATCGTCCGCTTGTTCCGGCCGAGCAGCTTCCACCACAGGCCGATGCCGTCCTTGGCGGGGCCGTGGCCGCGGGAGGGGTCGGGGCGGTCGGGGTGCTCGACCTTGACGACCTCGGCCCCGAAGTCGCCGAGCAGGGTGGCGGCCAGCGGCCCGGCGAAGAGCGTGGCGAGGTCGAGCACGCGCAGCCCCTCCAGTGGCCCGTGCCCGGGCCGGGCGTCGGCGGGGTGGGGTGCGGTGCCCGTGCCGGGGGCTTCGGTGGGGGCGGTGGCTTCGCCGGGGGCGGTGGCTTCGGTGGGGCCGGGCGCGCGCCGGGGCGTCTCCTCGGGCGCCGAACGGTGCCCGGGGTCGGATAGTTGCGCGGCGGTGCGTTCGGCGCCCTGCGGGGAGCGCCCCCGCACGCTCCCGGCCCCTGCGGAGTGCGTCACGAGGTGGCCTCGGCGCCGCCGGCCGGGGCCGGCCGCCCGTGCCCCGCCTCCCACGAGGCCAGCGCGAAGGCGTCCGTCTCGGCGCGGGTCGGCATCGAGTCCTGGGCGCCGTGCCGCTGGACGGACAGGGCCGCCGCCGCCGAGGCCCAGCGCAGCGCCTCGGGCATCGGCCGGCCCTCGCCGAGGGCCACGGCCAGGGCGCCGACGAAGGTGTCCCCGGCGGCGGTGGTGTCCACGGCCCGCACCCGGGGCGCGGGCACGGCGAGGGGCTCCCGGCCGCGCGCCGCGTACAGCACCCCGGCCGCGCCGAGGGTGATCACCACTTCGGGTACGGCCTCCAGCAGGGCCGCCGCGCACCGGCCCGGGTCGGTGAGCCCGGTGAGGGCGGCGGCCTCGTGCTCGTTGGGCACCAACAGGTCGGTGGCGGCGAGGAGTTCGGCGGGCAGTGGCTGGGCGGGGGCCGGGGTGAGCACCGTACGGACGCCGTGCGCGCGGGCGGCGACGGCGCCGGCGAGGACGGCCTCCAGGGGGAGTTCGAGCTGGAGCAGCAGGGCGTCGGCTGCGGCGATCCGGGACGCGTCGCCCGACTCCAGGCCGGTGACGCGGGCGTTGGCGCCGGGGATGACGATGATGCTGTTGCCGCCCTCGTCGTCCACCGTGATGTGGGCGGTGCCGCTGGCGCCCTCGGCGGTGCGCAGGGCCGCGGTGTCGATCCCGTCGGCCGCGAGGGCGGAGCGCAGCCGTACGCCGAACTCGTCGGCCCCGACCGCGCCGATCATCACCACCCGCGCGCCGCAGCGGGCGGCGGCGACGGCCTGGTTCGCGCCCTTCCCGCCGGGGACGGTGCGGAAGGCGCGGCCGGTGACGGTCTCCCCGAGGCGGGGGGCCTTGGGGACGTAGGCGACGAGGTCCATGTTCGTACTGCCGAGCACGGCGATGGCCGTCATGAGCGTGCTGCCTCCTGTGCGGTGAGCCGGTGGGTGAGGTGGGCGAGGGTGTCGAAGCCGATGCCGTCGAAGCCGGGTACGGAGGTGGCGAGGCGGTTCTTGAGGGGCGCGGCCCAGCGGTGCGGGACCTCTCCGGTGATCAACGCGCAGAGGGCGCCCGCGGTGGCGCCGTTCGAGTCGGTGTCCCAACCGCCGGACACCGTACGGCAGATGGAACGGGTGAAGTCGCCGTCGGCGTGGGTGAGGGCGGCGGCGATCAGCGCGGTGTTGGGGACGGCGTGCACCCAGTGGTAGTGGCCGTAGCGCTCGTGCAGGCGGTCCACGACGCGGTCGAAGTCGGCTTCCTCGTGGGCGGATTGGATCCCGGAGCGGACGGCCTCGGCGAGGCGGGAGCGGGGCGGTACGACGGCCAGCCCGGCCCGCAGCGCGGTGTGCACGTCGGCCCGGCCGGTGGCGGCGGTGGCGGTGGCGGCGGCGACGAAGAGGGCGGCGTAGACGCCGTTGCCGGTGTGGGTCAGGGCGGCGTCGCGGTAGGCCTGGGCCGCGGCGGCGGCCGGGTCGCCGGGGTTGGTCCAGCCGTGGACGTCGGCGCGGATCAGGGCGCCGATCCATTCGCGGAACGGGTTGTGGTGGGTGGCGGTGGCGGGCGGCTCCAGCCCGAGGAGGAGGTTGCGGTAGGCGACGCGCTCGGCGGTGAAGGTGCGGCCGGCGGGCAGCTCGTCGAGCCAGAGGCGGGCGACGTCGGCGGTGGTGAAGGCCTTGCCGTGCCGCTGGAGCAGGAGCAGGCCGAGGAGGGGGTAGTTGAGGTCGTCGTCCTCGGGCATGCCGTCGATGTTCTCGGCGAGGGAGGTGGGGGCGGAGCGGCGGTTCCAGGGGTACGCGGCCAGCAGCTCGGTCGGGACGCCGCGTGCGCTGAACCAGTCGTCCAGCGGCCAGTTCCCGCCGGCCCGGGCCAGCGCCCGGATCCCGGCGAGCGGCAGCTTCTCGACGGGCTTCCCGAGCAGACACCCAACGGCCCGCCCCACCCACGCGGCCTCCAGCCGCCCCTGCGATCCGAGCGCGCGCCCACTGCCCCGGGCGTACTCGGTCCCCTGCGGGCCGGGGCGGGGCGGGGCATACGCCGGCCCATGCGGGCCTTGGCAGGGCTGGGCGGCGTACTCCGGCCACTGAGGGCCGGGGGTGGCGGAACGAACCTCCGTGGGTGGTGCCGGTGCGGGTCCGGCTGCCGCCGGTTCGCGCGGGCCGGGCCCCGCGAGGTGGCCCTCGGCGGAGGCGGCGGGTTCCGGCCCGCCGGGGTGCAGCCCCGCGCACGGGGCGGGGTCGCGCCGGTGGTGGGTGGCGTAGGCGGCGGCTGTTTCGGGTCCGGGAGCAGGGTCCGATCCCGGCGGGTTGGGGGCGGCGGTGGGGCCCGCCGGGGGCCAGGTCGCGCGGATGGCGGGCCAGGACTGCGGCTCGGCGGCGGCCGTCGGGGAGGGCAGGGCCGCCAGCTCGTCCAGCAGGCGCACGGCCAGGGCGCGGAGCTGCGGCGGAGCCGGGACAGGGGAGGCACCGGCCCGGGCCGGCGCCGGGTGGCCGCCCGCGGCCAGCCAGGCCCGCAGCGCGGGTCCGGCGTCACGGCCGTCCTCGGCCGCCTGGCGCAGCTCGTGCCCGACGAGATCCTCGGGCTGCACCCAGGTGAGCCGCACCGCCTGGGCCGGGCCGTCCACGGGTGGCGGGGGCGGCTCGGCGTGGGCGGTGGGGGCTTGGGGTTGACGCCCGGTGGGATGTCCCGGGTCGGCTGCCGGCGGGTGGGGTGGGCCGTTGTCGATGGGTGGGGGTGGCTCCGCGTGGGTGGTGGGGGCCTGGGGGTGGGTGGTCTGCGGGGGGTTCGCCGCAGGCGTGGGGTGGGGGGTCATCGGGGGGTGGTGAGCGTGGTGAAGGCCGCCTCGTGGGCGCGGCGGCGGGATCGGTCCAGGGCGAAGACCTCGCGGGCCACGGCGGCCAGCGCCCCGGCCGGGGCGTGCAGGTCGAGGCGGCTGGCCTCGGCGACCTGCTTGGACCAGGCGGCCGGGATCACCGGCTCGCCGCCCAGGGCCCCGGCAATCGCCCCCGCCATGGTGGCGATGGAGTCGCAGTCCCGGCCGTAGTTGACCGACCCGAGCACGGAGGTCTCGTACGCCCCGTCCGCGATCAGCAGCATCCCGAGCGCGATCGGGAGTTCCTCGATGGAGTGCAGGCGGGAGGGGCGCCGGGCGCCGAGGGAGGGGGCGCGGTAGTCGGTGCCCACGGTGTCGTACGGGGCGACCGCCGCCCGCAGCGGGACCAGCGCCGACTCGAAGTCCCGGTGGCGGGAGGCCACTTCCGCGACGGCCGCGATGGCCGCGCGCGTGCCGTCCTTGGCCAGGGCGAGCGCGGTGTCCACCACGGACGCGGCCGTCGCCCCCGGCAGGCACGCGGCCGCGACCGCCGCCGCGAACACGCCCGCCGCCTCCCGCCCGTACGAGGACTGGTGCGCCCCGGCGACGTCCAGGGCCTCCGCGTACGCGCCCGCCGGATTGCCCGCGTTGACGATGCCGACCGGGGCCATGTACATCGCGGCACCGCAGTTGACGATGTTGCCGCTGCCGGCCTCGCGCGGGTCGACGTGCGCGTAGTGCAGCCGGGTCACGATCCACTTCTCGGCGAGGAAGATCCGCTGGAGCGGGAGGGCCTCGGCCTCCAGCTCCGGGATCCACCGCGGGTTGGTCATCAGGTCCGGGACCAGGTGCTCGGCGACCGCGTAGGCGTCGAGGTGGTCCCGTACGGCCTCGTAGACCCGTACCAGGGCGTGCGTCATGAGGGTGTCGTCGGTGACGTGCCCGTCTCCCTTGTAGTACGGGGCGATCGGGCGGGCCGTGCGCCAGTCCGCGTACCAGGGGCCGACGATGCCGTGCACCCGGCCGCCGTGCCGTTCCACGATCTGGTCGGGGCTCCAGCCCTCCACCGGACCGCCGAGCGCGTCGCCGACGGCGGCGCCGACGAGTGCGCCTGCGGCCCGGTCCTCCAACGTGAGCGTCATGTCTGAATCATCCCTTGTGCGAGGTGAGTTCCGTGCGAGCGAGGAGCGCGGCGAGTTCCACGAGGTCCGTGCCGGCGAGGCGGGGGAGGGCGCAGCCGGAGAGGGTGCGGCAGGCCTCGCGCCAGGCGGCGGGGATCGAGTCGCCGCCGCCGAGCGCGCCGGTGAGGGCGCCGGCCAGGGCGGGGGCGGAGTCCGCGACGCGGGACAGGCAGGCGGCGGCCGGTACGGCCTCGGCCGTCCTGCCGCGGGCGGCGGTCGCGAGGGCGAGTGCGACGGGGACGGTCTCGGCGGCGGCGATGCCGTAGCTGTAGACGTGGTCGACGATCTCGTGTTCGAGGGTGGGGACGATGGCGAAGGCGCCGCCGCCGCCCGTGTGGGTACGGGCGAGCTTGACGGCGTGCCGGGCGTTGCGGCCGATCTCGGTGGCGGCGGGGAGCTGGGCGAGCGCGGCCTCGACGGCGGCGTCGACCCCGGCGCCGGCCAGGGCGGTCGCGAGGGCGGCGGCCATGGCCCGGGCGCCGTGGACGCCGTCGCCGTCCTGGGTGTAGCGGGCGTCGAACTCGGCGAGGTCCGCCGCCGCGTCGGGGTCGCCGGGGTGGACGACGGCGAGCACGCAGGCGCGGACGCAGGCGGCGTCGTCGAAGAAGTGCGGGTTGTCGTGGCCGGTGGCGGGCGGGCGCAGGCCGGCGGCGAGATTGCCGAGGCCGGCGCGGACGGAGATCCGGGCGCGCAGGGGCAGTACGGCGGACTCGACCTCGGGGGCGCGTTCGGCCGCGGCGGCGACCTCGGAGGCGAGGGCGTTCCAGGCGAGGTCGATGGCGGCGCGCATGCGGCGGGACCGGGAGAGGTCGCTGAGCAGCACTCCGGAGGCGGTGAGGACGGACTCGGCGACGAAGGCGGCCCACTCGGCGTCGTCGGACGGGCCCAGGCGCAGGGGTTCGGGGGGCTGGTTGAGGGCGATGGGGACGGGGAGGGTGGTGGTGGCGTTCTGCTCGGCGAAGGTGTCGAGCTCGCGGGTGAGGCGGCGGGTCCACTCGGGCATCCGGCTGGCCCGGTGCCGAGCGGCGGGCCACCCGGCCGCGTCGCCTGCGGCGAGCCCGAGAAGCAGCCCCTCGATCCGCCGGACCCCTGCGGGGGGCTGGGCGGGGACGGGGCCCGTACGGGATCGCGCGCGCTCGGGGTCGGCGAGGGCGCCCGGGGGTTCCGGCGGGGCGGTGAGCTCCCCCACCCCGCCCCTTCCCGGACCGGGGCTGCGCCCCGGACCTCGCGCCGCAGACGCCGGAGGGGCCGAACATGCGGCCCCTCCGGTGTTCGAGGCGCCGGGGGTCCCCGCAGCGGCAGCCGGGCGAGGGTTCGGGGGCGGAGCCCCCGCCGGGTCAGGGGCGGAGCCCCGGGACGGGGGGCCGGCGGCGGAGCCCCGCGCAGCGGCCCCGGCCTGGTCCGAGGGGGAGGCGGGGGCGTGGTCCGGGGTGAACGGGGACGGGGTCATCGGGGGGCCTCGTATTCGGGGGTGAGGAGGTCCGCGATGTCCAGGACGTGGTAGCCCCGCATCGAGGGCAGGCAGCTGCCGCGGACCGGGCCGATCGCCGAGGACCACTCGGCGGGGACCGCGGCGGCTCCGGACAGGGCGCCGGACAGCGCGCCGGCCACCGCCGCCGTGGTGTCCGCGTCCCGGCCCATGTTCACGGCCATCAGGACGGAGGCGGGGAAGTCGCCCCCGCAGGCGGCGAAGGCGCCGAAGGCCAGGCCCACCGCCTCCGGGGCGAGGTCCGTCCACGGGTAGCCGCCGATGACCACCGCCGAGCGCACCGCCCGTTCGCCGCGCGGGGCGGCGGTCACGGCGCGGCGCAGGGACCGGGCCGTCCAGGAGTCGGCGGGGATCACCGACAGGGCGGCGGCGACCACCGACGGGGGACCGGCCCCCGCCATGGCCGCGGCCACGCCCGCGGCGACGGCCTGGCCGCCGTAGATGCCCTCGCCGTCGTGGCTGACGCAGCCGTCGATCGCCACGAGCCGCGCGGCCTCCGCCGGGCGGCCCGCCGCGAACACCCCGAACGGCGCCGCCCGCATGGCCAGGCCGTCGGACCACGCGTGCCGGTGCTGGGCCGAGATGGGGGCCGCGAGCCCCCGCCGCAGGTTCTCCAGGGTGCCGCGCTCGGAGAAGCCCGCGCCGCGGAAGGGGCCCTCGTCCAGGTCCGCGATCCAGTGGTGCCAGGCCCGCTCCACGTGGGAGACGGTCAGCGCGGAGCCGTGCCGGGCCAGCAGCAGCCCGGAGAAGATCGCGTACTCGGTGTCGTCCGTGCCCGCCGGGTCCTCCGACACGAAGCCCTCGATCCGGCCCCACTTCGCCCGGATCTCCGACGGCTTCATGTTCTCCGCGGGGGCGCCCAGCGCGTCACCGACCGCGAGTCCCAGAAGAGCGCCCCTGGCCCGTTCGAGGAGGACCTGCGGATTGCATGCAATCAGCTCCATGGCGCGCCTCTCCACTTGATGGGACTCATATTGAGCCCTTGGGGGATTTGTGCCATGACATGAGGTTTGTCGCTCGGCGCGAAACACCCCGGGCACACCCTCGTCACCCGGTCGCCGACCCGCAAAACCGCAGGTAAGTACGGCCTTCCTTGCTGGCGGGGAGCTGAATTCGTGCGTAGTTTCGAGGTGTTCCGGGGGAGCGGGACGCCGCATGACGCACGTTCGCACAAAAGGGGAGATACACCGCATGTCCATCATCGACATCGAAGCACCGCTGCACACCGCCCACCGCGACAACCACACCCACCGCGACGTCAACGGTGGATGGCTGCGGCCGGCCGTGTTCGGTGCGATGGACGGGCTCGTCTCCAACCTCGCCCTGATGACCGGTGTGGCGGGCGGCGCCGTCGCCCCGCACACCATCGCGATCACCGGACTGGCGGGCCTCGCGGCCGGAGCCTTCTCCATGGCGGCCGGCGAGTACACCTCCGTCGCCTCGCAGCGCGAGCTGGTCCTCGCGGAACTGGACATCGAGCGCCAGCAGTTGCGCAAGCACCCCGTCGACGAGATGGAGGAGCTGGCCGAGCTCTACGTCTCCCGCGGCGTCGAGCCCCCGCTCGCCCGCGAGGTGGCCATGCAGCTGTCCCGCGATCCCGAGCAGGCGCTGGAGATCCACGCCCGCGAGGAGCTCGGCATCGACCCCGACGACCTGCCCTCGCCGCTCGTCGCCGCCGTCTCGTCCTTCGGCTCCTTCGCCCTGGGCGCGCTGCTGCCCGTACTGCCGTACCTGCTCGGAGCCACCTCGCTGTGGCCCGCGCTGCTGCTGGCGCTGGCGGGGCTCTTCGCCTGCGGTGCGGTCGTCTCCCGGGTCACGGCCCGGTCCTGGTGGTACAGCGGGCTGCGCCAGCTCGCACTGGGTGGCGCCGCCGCCGGTGTGACGTACATCCTGGGAACCTGGATCGGCGGGGCCATAGGCTGACCGGGCAGGTAGTGAGACACTATGCACCGCACCACATAAGTAGTCCATTACTCGGCGGTTTCGCTCACGTGTCCGCCGGGTACCAGAACAGGGCTGCGGGCAATGATGCCCGCCCCCGCGCCGGGACCTTCGACCCGTCATCGCGTCTCGAGACTCTTGAGAACCCTTGAGAACCCTGTGAAGGTCCCCCTTTTCTGCCCCGTGCAGTGTCCGCATGTTGGAATGGCATATCCGCTTCGCGGGATTGTCGTCATCATGTAATCTGCACGAAATTTCGCAGAGGGCCAACGTCGTCCCTCGGCTATGCACATATGCCACGACGACGACGGGAGAGCCGATGCGTTCCGCATCCACGCACTCCGCGACCGGCCCCAGCACCACCGCCTGGTCGCCCATGGACGGTCGCCCCGCCCAGCAGGGCATGTACGACCCGCGCAACGAGAAGGACGCCTGCGGCGTCGGATTCGTGGCGAACCTCACCGGCGAGGCCACCCACACGCTCGTTGAGCAGGCCCTGACCGTTCTGCGGAACCTCGAGCACCGTGGCGCCACCGGCTCCGAGCCGGACTCCGGCGACGGCGCGGGAATCCTGTCCCAGGTGCCGGACGCCTTCCTCCGCGAGGTCGCCGGATTCGAGCTCCCCGAGGCCGGCGCCTACGCCGTCGGCATCGCCTTCCTCCCCGCCGACGGCACCGCACAGGCCGTCGCCGTGGAGCAGATCGAGGCCATCGCCGCCCAGGAGAACCTCACGGTCCTCGGCTGGCGCGAGGTCCCGGTCACCCCGGACCTGCTCGGCAACGGCGCCCGCGCCACCATGCCGGCCTTCTCGCAGCTGTTCGTTTCCAACGGCAGCAGCGGCATCGAGCTGGACCGCAAGGCGTTCGTGCTGCGCAAGCGCGCCGAACGCGAGGCCGGGGTGTACTTCCCGTCGCTCTCCGCCCGCACCATCGTCTACAAGGGCATGCTGACCACCGGCCAGCTCGAGCCCTTCTTCCCGGACCTCTCCGACCGCCGCTTCGCCTCGACGCTGGCCCTGGTCCACTCCCGGTTCTCGACGAACACCTTCCCGTCCTGGCCGCTCGCCCACCCGTACCGCTTCGTCGCGCACAACGGCGAGATCAACACGGTCAAGGGCAACCGCAACTGGATGAAGGCCCGCGAGTCCCAGCTGGCGTCCGACGCCTTCGGCGACGGCGTGCTGGACCGGATCTTCCCGATCTGCACCCCCGACGCCTCCGACTCGGCCTCCTTCGACGAGGTCCTGGAGCTGCTCCACCTCGGCGGCCGGTCGCTGCCGCACAGCGTGCTGATGATGATCCCGGAGGCGTGGGAGAACCACACCTCCATGGACCCGGCCCGCCGCGCGTTCTACAAGTACCACTCCACGATGATGGAGCCCTGGGACGGCCCGGCCTGCGTCACCTTCACCGACGGCACCCAGGTCGGCGCGGTCCTCGACCGCAACGGTCTGCGCCCCGGCCGCTACTGGGTCACCGACGACGGCCTCGTCGTCCTCGGCTCCGAGGTCGGCGTGCTCGACATCGACCCGGCCAAGGTCGTCCGCAAGGGCCGCCTGCAGCCCGGCAAGATGTTCCTCGTCGACACCGCCCAGAAGCGGATCATCGAGGACGACGAGATCAAGGACGGGCTGGCCGGCGCCGCCCCGTACGCCGACTGGCTGGAGACCGGCGAGATCGAGCTGTCGGACCTGCCCGAGCGTGAGCACATCGTGCACACCCACGCCTCGGTCACCCGCCGCCAGCAGACCTTCGGTTACACCGAGGAAGAGCTGCGCGTCATCCTCGCGCCGATGGCCCGTACCGGCGGCGAGCCGCTCGGCTCCATGGGCACGGACTCCCCGATCGCGGCCCTGTCCGAGCGCCCCCGGCTGCTCTTCGACTACTTCACCCAGCTCTTCGCGCAGGTCACCAACCCGCCGCTGGACGCCATCCGCGAGGAGCTCGTCACCTCGCTGCTGTCCTCGATCGGCCCGGAGTCCAACCTCCTGGAGCCGACCGCCGCGTCCTGCCGCAGCGTGACGCTGCCGTTCCCGGTGATCGACAACGACGAGCTGGCCAAGCTCATCCACATCAACGCCGACGGCGACATGCCGGGCATGAAGGCCGCCACCCTCTCGGGCCTGTACCGGGTCTCGGGCGGCGCCGAGGCGCTGGCCGCGCGGATCGCCGAGATCCGCACCGAGGCCGACGCCGCCATCGCGGCCGGCGCCCGCCTGATCGTCCTCTCGGACCGCCACTCGGACGCCGAGCACGCGCCGATCCCCTCGCTGCTGCTCACCTCCGCCGTGCACCACCACCTCATCGCGACCAAGCAGCGCACCCAGGTGGGCCTGCTCGTCGAGGCCGGCGACGTCCGCGAGGTCCACCACGTGGCCCTGCTCATCGGCTACGGCGCCGCCGCGGTCAACCCGTACCTCGCCATGGAGTCCGTCGAGGACCTGCTGCGCGCCGGTACCTTCCTGTCCGGCCTGGAGCCGGAGCAGGCCATCAAGAACCTGATCTACGCGCTCGGCAAGGGCGTCCTGAAGGTCATGTCCAAGATGGGCATCTCCACCGTCGCCTCCTACCGCGGCGCCCAGGTCTTCGAGGCCGTCGGCCTGAACGACGAGTTCGTCGAGACCTACTTCAACGGCACCGCCACCAAGATCGGCGGCGCGGGCCTGGACGTCATCGCCAAGGAGGTGGCCGCGCGCCACACCAAGGCGTACCCGGCCTCCGGCATCGCGGCCACGCACCGTGCGCTGGAGATCGGCGGCGAGTACCAGTGGCGCCGCGAGGGCGAGCCGCACCTGTTCGACCCGGAGACCGTCTTCCGCCTCCAGCACGCGACGCGCGGCCGCCGGTACGACATCTTCCGGCAGTACACGGACCGGGTGAACGAGCAGTCCGAGCGCCTGATGACGCTCCGCGGCCTGTTCGCCATCAAGACCAGTGAGAACGGCAAGGGCGACCGCCCGTCGATCTCCATCGACGAGGTCGAGCCCGTCTCCGAGATCGTCAAGCGCTTCTCCACCGGCGCCATGTCGTACGGCTCCATCTCCAAGGAGGCGCACGAGACCCTCGCCATCGCCATGAACCAGCTGGGCGCCAAGTCCAACACCGGTGAGGGCGGCGAGGACCCGGAGCGCCTGTACGACCCGGCGCGCCGCTCCTCCATCAAGCAGGTCGCCTCCGGCCGCTTCGGTGTCACGAGCGAGTACCTGGTCAACGCGGACGACATCCAGATCAAGATGGCGCAGGGCGCCAAGCCCGGCGAGGGCGGCCAGCTGCCCGGCCACAAGGTCTACCCGTGGGTCGCCAAGACCCGGCACTCCACCCCGGGCGTCGGCCTGATCTCCCCGCCGCCGCACCACGACATCTACTCCATCGAGGACCTGGCCCAGCTGATCCACGACCTCAAGAACGCCAACCCGGTCGCCCGCATCCACGTGAAGCTGGTCTCCGAGGTCGGCGTCGGCACGGTCGCGGCGGGTGTCTCCAAGGCCCACGCGGACGTCGTCCTGATCTCCGGCCACGACGGCGGTACGGGCGCCTCCCCGCTCACCTCGCTCAAGCACGCGGGCGGCCCCTGGGAGCTCGGCCTCGCCGAGACCCAGCAGACCCTGCTGCTCAACGGGCTGCGCGACCGCATCGTCGTCCAGACCGACGGCCAGCTCAAGACCGGCCGCGACGTGGTCATCGCCGCGCTGCTCGGCGCCGAGGAGTTCGGTTTCGCGACCGCGCCGCTCGTCGTCTCCGGCTGCGTCATGATGCGCGTCTGCCACCTGGACACCTGCCCGGTCGGCATCGCCACGCAGAACCCGGTCCTGCGCGAGCGGTTCTCCGGCAAGCCCGAGTTCGTCGTCAACTTCTTCGAGTTCATCGCGGAGGAGGTGCGCGAGATCCTCGCCGAGCTGGGCTTCCGTACGATCGAGGAGGCCGTCGGCCACGCCGAGCTGCTGGACACCACCAAGGCCGTCTCGCACTGGAAGGCGCAGGGCCTCGACCTCGAGCCGCTCTTCTACGTGCCCGAGCTGCCCGAGGGCGCGGTCCGCCACGCCCTCATCGAGCAGGACCACGGTCTGGAGAAGGCCCTCGACAACGAGCTCATCGAGCTCGCGGCCGACGCGCTGAGCGCCGAGTCCGCCGAGGCGGCCCTGCCGGTCCGCGCCCAGGTCGCGATCCGCAACATCAACCGGACCGTCGGCACGATGCTCGGCCACCACGTCACCAAGAAGTTCGGTGGCGCGGGCCTGCCCGACAACACCATCGACCTGACCTTCACGGGCAGCGCCGGCCAGTCCTTCGGCGCCTTCGTGCCGAAGGGCATCACCCTGCGCCTGGAGGGCGACGCCAACGACTACGTCGGCAAGGGCCTCTCCGGCGGCCGGATCGTGGTCCGCCCGGACCGCGGCGCCGACCACCTCGCCGAGTACTCCACCATCGCCGGCAACACCATCGGCTACGGGGCCACCGGCGGCGAGATGTTCCTGCGCGGCCGCACCGGCGAGCGCTTCTGCGTCCGCAACTCCGGCGCCCTGGTCGTCTCGGAGGGCGTGGGCGACCACGGCTGCGAGTACATGACCGGCGGCCAGGCCGTCGTCCTGGGCGAGACCGGCCGCAACTTCGCGGCCGGCATGTCGGGCGGCACCGCGTACGTCATCGACCTCGATCCGCACAACGTCAACGTCGGCAACGCGGGCGCGGTCGAGGCCGTCCTCTCCGACACCGACAAGCAGTGGCTGCACGATGTGGTGCGCCGCCACGAGGAGGAGACCGGCTCGACCGTCGCCGCGAAGCTCCTGGCTGACTGGGACGCCGCGGCGGCCCGCTTCAGCAAGATCATCCCGACCACGTACAAGGCAGTGCTCGCCGCCAAGGACGCCGCTGAGCTGGCCGGACTCTCGGAGTCCGAGACCACTGAGAAGATGATGGAGGCGGCGACCCATGGCTGACCCGAAGGGCTTCCTCACCACCCCGCGCGAGACCGCCTGCTCCCGTCCCGTGGCCGAACGGCTGCAGGACTGGAACGAGGTCTACGTCCCGGGCTCGCTGCTCCCGATCATCAGCAAGCAGGCCGGCCGCTGCATGGACTGCGGCATCCCGTTCTGCCACAACGGCTGCCCGCTGGGGAACCTGATTCCCGAGTGGAACGACTTCGCGTACCGCGAGGACTGGTCGGCGGCGAGCGAGCGCCTGCACGCCACGAACAACTTCCCGGAGTTCACCGGGCGGCTGTGCCCGGCCCCGTGCGAGTCGGCGTGCGTGCTCGGCATCAACCAGCCGGCCGTCACGATCAAGAACGTCGAAGTCTCGATCATCGACAAGGCCTGGGACAACGGCAACGTCACCCCGCAGCCGCCGGAGCGGCTGTCCGGCAAGACGGCCGCCGTCATCGGGTCGGGCCCGGCGGGCCTGGCCGCGGCCCAGCAGCTGACCCGGGCCGGGCACACCGTGGTGGTGTACGAGCGCGCCGACCGCGTCGGCGGGCTGCTGCGCTACGGCATCCCCGAGTTCAAGATGGAGAAGGTGCACATCAACCGCCGCATCGAGCAGATGCGCGCGGAGGGCACCAAGTTCCGTACCGGCATCGAGGTCGGCCGCGACATCACCGCCACCGACCTGCGCAAGCGGTTCGACGCGGTGGTCATCGCGGCGGGCGCCACCGTCTCCCGCGACCTGCCGGTCCCGGGCCGCGACCTGAACGGCATCCACTTCGCGATGGAGTACCTGCCGCTCGCCAACAAGGTGCAGGAGGGCGACTTCATGGCGCCCCCCATCACCGCCGAGGGCAAGCACGTGGTCGTCATCGGCGGCGGCGACACCGGCGCGGACTGCGTCGGCACCGCCCACCGCCAGGGCGCGGCCTCGGTCACGCAGCTGGAGATCATGCCGAAGCCGGGCGAGGACCGCAACGCCAACCAGCCCTGGCCGACGTTCCCCATGCTGTACAAGGTCACCTCGGCGCACGAGGAGGGCGGCGAGCGGGTCTACTCCGTCTCCACGACCCACTTCGAGGGCGACGAGGACGGCAACGTCAAGGCCCTGCACCTGGTCGAGGTCGAGTTCGTCGACGGCAAGCTCGTCCAGAAGCCCGGCACCGAGCGGGTCCTCCCGGCCCAACTGGTCACCCTGGCGATGGGCTTCACGGGCACCGACCAGGCCAACGGCCTGGTGGAGCAGTTCGGCCTGGCGATGGACGCCCGCGGCAACATCGAGCGCGACGCCTCCTACGCGACCAACGTCGACGGCGTCTACGTCGCCGGCGACGCGGGCCGCGGCCAGTCGCTCATCGTCTGGGCCATCGCGGAGGGCCGCTCGGCCGCCCGCGGCGTGGACCGCTTCCTGACGGGCACCAGCGCCCTCCCGTACCCGGTCAAGCCGACGGACCGCTCCCTGACGGTCTAACCCGTCACCCCCCTCCCTCCGGGGAGGACCCCTCATACGGTCCGTACAACGACGTGCGGAACTCTGACACCGCGCCCGCCATGTCCCCGACCAGGGATGGCGGGCGCTGTGGCGTTATGTAGTCACATCAATGCGTTCCGTTGTCGCTTCGGCCGGGCGGGGGCTACGCTTCTTCGCAGAGCAAGGGCACTGCGGAAGCGGGGAGTTGGCTCATGGCGAGGCCGGAGGATCTGAGCGGAGCGCAGACGCCGGAGGAGTTCGCCCGCGAGGAGCTGCGGCGGCATCGTGCGGCGGCCCGGCTGAGCCAGGAGGGTCTGGGCGAGCGCATCTTCACGAGCGGGGCGTACGTCGGCCAGATGGAGTGCGGGGCGCGGCGGCTGCGGCCGGAGCTGGCGGTGCTGATCGACAAGGCGCTCGGCACGGGGGACTACTTCACCCGCCTGGCCCAGGCGTTCAAGTCCAAGCACGTAGAGTACTTCGCGATCGCGGCCGAGCTGGAGGGTCTGGCGACGGCCATCTACGACTACGCCCCCACGCTGGTCCCCGGCCTGCTCCAGACAGCGGACTATGCGCGCGCCGTAGTTCGTGCCACTAGTCCCACCGGTCAGGCGGATCGCGTCGACTCCCTGGTTGCGGCTCGTATAGAGCGTGCGCGACTCCTTGATAACCCGATGACGCCCGAATTGTGGGTCGTTCTGCACGAGGCCGTACTGCGTACGGCAGTCGGTGGGCACGCTGTGATGGCTGCTCAGCTGCGGCATATCTCCTCGTATATCCGTGCGCATCGGATCACTGTCCAAGTGGTGCCGTTCGCGGCGGGTGCCCATGGTGCTTTGGGGGCATACGTGCGCATCATGCAGTTCGCCGACGCACCCGACGTGGCCTACACGGAGGGGCCCCACGCAGGACAGCTGCTCGACTATCCGGCTCTGGTGGGGCGTCATTGGAGGTCATACGATCTTGCGAGGGCTGCCGCACTGTCGCCGGAGGTGTCCCTGGCCCTGATCGAGTCGGTGGCGGAGGAGCATGAGGAATGCGCGCAGACGTGAACAGCCTGTCTTGGCGGAAGTCCTTGCACAGCAACGGGGAGGGTGGAGAGTGTGTCGAGGTGTCTGACGACCTGCCCGGCGTCGTCCCCGTCCGCGACAGCAAGCTCGCGGGCGCCGGTCCGGTGCTGGTGTTCCCGGCCGCTGTGTGGGCTCCGTTCATCCAGACTGTGAAGGTTCAAGCCTGATCTCGTACCGCAGCTGCTGGCGTCCGGCGGGCATGACCATCAGGTCCGCCTGGATGGGGCGGTCCGCCGCATCGTAGGTGATGCGGGCGAGCTCTAGTACGGGCTCGCCCACCCCGATGAGCAGTTGCTCCCGCTCCTCGGCACTGGGCATCCTCGCCATCACGTTCTCGATGACCCGCACGCCGATGTGCCCGAGTGCGGCCAGCAGCGTCACGGCGCCACCGCGGATCTTCGCCGTGCAGGCCAGTGCGGTACCGGCTGCGATGTCGGCGGGGTAGTAGGTGTCCGTCAACTCGATCGGCTCACCGTCGAGTTCGATCACCCTGCGGCGGGCCACGACGGTTTCCGCGCCCGTCAGGCCCAGCATCTGTACCACCTCCGCCGGAGCGGTGACCTCCGCGGCGTGGAGGATGCGCTGTCCGCCGCGGCGGCCCGCGGCCGAGGCTTCGTCCGTCCAGGCGTCGGTATCCCCGGGGGAGCGGGGGGTCAGGTACGGCAACGAAGTGCTGGTCCGAACGATCCCGGCCATGCTGCCTCCTGTGCGTCCGATTCGCTGTTGCGTCCCACGGTAGGTGACGGTGCCTTTCACCGTGCTTTCCCGTTCCCGTCGAGCCAGTGGTGGATCAGGGGGAGGAGTTGTTCGCCGTCGTGGGAGGTGGTCGTGTAGTCGGATGCGCCCGCCGTCAGGGCCTTTTCGCGGCCCAGGGGGGTGGTCTTGCGGGCCAGGGCGATGACCGGGCGGGACGTCGGGCCCGCGAGTTGGGCTATGACCGAGGCTGCCGCGGAGGCCGCGGTCATGCCCTGGGTGGGGAGGCGCAGGAGGACGAGGGACACCTCCGGGTCGGCGGTGACGGTGGCGATGGCCTGGGGGACGCGTTCGGACCACAGCACCTCCAGGCCGTGGCGTTCGAAGTCGGTGGTGAGGGCGAAGGCGGCACGGACGTCGTCGTCCACGATCAGTACCTTCTCGCCGCTGAAGCCGTACGAAAGGGCGCGAGAAGTGGGGGCGGCGGTCGGGTGGTCCGGGGGCGCGGCGACGGGGGTGTCCCGTAGGTCGGGGTGGGGCAGCGGGCCGCCCGACACGAGCGGCAGGTAGAGGGTGAACACGGAGCCGAGGCCGCGTTCGCTCGCCACGTGGATCTCGCCGTCCATCAGCCGGGCGATCTCCCGGCTGATGGACAGCCCGAGCCCCGTCCCGACGTGCCGGGTGTCGGCCGGGTCGCCGGCGTGCGTGAACGCTTCGAAGATGGCCTTCAGCCTGCCGTCGGGGATCCCGATGCCCGTGTCGGCCACCGAGAAGGCGATCAGCTCCGCCGCCTTCATGTCGGCGAGCCGGGCGTCGTCGCGATCCGCGGCGACGGGCTGGATGTCGAGCCGTACCTCGCCCCGGTCGGTGAACTTCACGGCGTTGGCCAGCAGGCTCCGCAGGATCTGGAGCAGCCGGCGTTCGTCCGCGTGCAGCGTCTCCGGCAGCTCGGGCGCCACCCGTACGTGCAGCCCCAGCCCCTTCTCCTCCGCCAGCGGCGAGAACGCCGCGTCGAGGTGGTCGGCGACCTGGAGCAGCGGCACCCGGACCGGGACGATCTCCATCCGTCCCGTCTCCGCGTCGGAGAGGTCCAGGATGTCGTCCAGGAGCGACAGCAGGTCGCGGCCCGCACCCTGGATGGCCCGGGCGTACTCGACCTGCTGGGGCGTGAGCGTCCCGCCCGCGTTGTCCGCGAGCTCCTGCGCCAGCAGCTGCAAGGAGCTCAGCGGAGTGCGCAGCTCGTGCGACATGTTCGCCAGGAACTCGCTCTTGTGCCGGATCGACACCGCCAGCAGCTCGTTGTGCTCCTGCAGGGCCTGCCGGGCCTCCTCGATCCGGGCGAACTGGACCTCGATCTCGCTGTTCTCGTGCGCCAGCCGCGCCGCCTTCTCCTCCAGCTGCCGGTTGGCGGCCTGGAGCGCGCCCTGCCGGTTCTCCAGCATCGTCGACCGCTCGCGCCACTGCTCGGTCAGCTCCTGCGACTTGGTCAGCAGTACCTCGTTGTGCCGCTGGACGAGGACCGCGGCCGTGCTGAGCGCGAGCCGGCGGCCGGTGAGCAGCGCGATCCGGGTCGCGACCGGCCAGAACCCCTCTTCGCGCACGGCGCGCGCCCGGCTCTCCAGACGCTCCAGCGTGTGCTGGGCGCGGGGGTCCTCCAGGTCCAGCAGCGCACGCGCCACCGAGTCGTACGGGGTGGAGCCGGGCCGGAAGCTCGCGACGGTCCAGCCGTCGGCGGCCAGCGCCGGTTCCAGGCCGGCCGCGACCAGCGAGGACTTGCCGACGCCCGAGGGCCCGGCCACCACGACACAGGGCTGGTTCCCGAGCATCGCCCGGAGCCGTTCGATCTCCCTCTCCCGGCCCACGAACACCCCCGCCCGGGCGTCGGCCGCGGTGAAGGGCTGCAGACCGCGGTAGGGGCACGGGGGCAGCACGCTGCGCTCCAGCACCTCGGGCCAGGCCGAGGCCATCTCCGACAGGGGGACGGCGTACGCGTCCTCGTGCTCGCCGCCCCGGCTCGCGACGGCCAGCATGCCGATCACCGCGTCCCCCCAGCGGTCCGACAGGATCGCGGGCGCGCCGCTGTAGCCGGGCTGGGCGCGCAGCGCGGACTCGGCGGAGGTGTCGAGCTGGACCAGCCCGCCGCCGACGGCGCCGCGCAGTACGCAGCTGCTCCAGGCGCCGTTGGCCTTGCGCGGGGGGCTGCCCGGGTAGCCGAAGACGGACACCTCGGTGCTCTCCGCGAGGCCGTTGCGCGGATCGACGAGCCGGGCCGGGCCCGCCCCCACCGGCAGGGTGTCCCCACCCACCAGGACGAGGCCCGCGATGTCGCGGCCCGGCCGCCCGGGCCCCGGGGGCGGATCCCAGGCCGCGATCCGGCAGTTGCGCAGCGGGCCTCCCTCGGCGTCGCCGAGCAGCACGAACTCGACCTGGATGCGCGCCTCGTCACCCGGCCGGTCGGCGGTCCCCTTCGGCCGGCCCAGGGCCACGCTGACGACGTGCGCGCAGGTCACGATGTGCTTGTCGCCGACGACGAAGCCGACCCCGACGGGGACGTCGGAGGTGCCCTGCCGGATCTTGACGACGAACCCGTCGCGCCGCGCCCCCATCCGGCTCAGGGGCGGTGCCAGACGAGCCGGACGGCGAAGTTCACCTCTGCCGTGCCCTTGGCGACGATGACCCCGGTCTCGCCGCCCATCTTCAGCCCGAACTCGATCTCGGCCTCGTCCGGGCCCAGTTCGCGCACGGTCCGGGCGACCTTCGCCAGCGTGGGCTTCACCTGGTCCAGTGCGTCCTGCACCGAGACGCGGGCCCGCCCCACCAGCCCGTCCCCGGCCGCCAGCTCCAGGTCGGAGCCCGCCAGGTCCCCGTCGACCTCGAACACGACGGCGGTCTCTTCGCCGCCGTCCTCCAGTGCCATCGCGATCAGCTGTCCTGCCACGTCCGCCACGCCCCCCATGGCTCCGGGACCGCCCGCGGCCCCCCTCGCACCCGACAGGCACATCCTGGGGCACCCCGGACCGGTCGCGCAGGGATATGGCCCAGTTACCGGGGCACGGCCTCCGCCCCCCGGGCCCGCCCCCGCCGCCCCCGGGGCCCGCCCCCGCCGGCCCCGAGCCCGCCCCCGCCGCCCCCCGGGCACGGCCCCCGTCACGCGGGCGCGCCCCCCCGTCACCCGCGCACCGCCCCGCTACTCGGGCTGGACGACCGTGGCGCCCCAGCGCACGGACGGGGACGAGGCCGTCACCGTGGCGACGAAGCCGCCGCGAAGGCCCGTACCGAGCGGGACGGTGACGCGGGTCGGGGTGCTGTCGGGGCAGTCGACCGTGAAGGGGGCCGGGTCGCGGTCCGGATGGTTGACGAGGTGGAAGGCCACCTCGATGCTGCCGCCGTCGGCGCAGCCGAAGTTGACGAACGTGTCCAGGTCCGGCGCGAGGCCGCCCGAGACGAAGCCGCCGTCGCCGGTCTTCTCGGCGATCCAGATCAGCCCGTCGGGTCCCGGGTAGCCGATGATCTCGTCGCCCGGTGCGGCCTGGGCCGGCGCGGCCGCGAGTGCCAGGGTGACCGCCGCGGTCAGCGCGGCGAGGGTGGTGGCCTGCTTCTGCAACTTCTTCATGTGATCCCCCATGTGATCCCCCATGTGATGTCGTGCCGATCGACTCGACATCCGCGACGTTAGCCAGGGGCACTGACAGTCGCCTGAGTAGGCGTACTTACCCGCGAGTATTGACTAATAGTCAATACGGGGCCACGCTCACGGCGAGCCGTCGTCTTCTCTCGTCCGGGAGGTCACCCGTGAGTGTGGATCAGGAACTGGCCCGACTGGCAGCCGAGTTGGGCGGAGTACGGCCGCCCGGATCGTTCGGCGGACTGGACGCCGGGGACGTGGCGCGGCTGGCCGACGCCGTGCGCGGGCAGCGGGAGCGGCAGGCCGACGGGCTGAACGAGGCCGCCGAGGAGGCGCTCAAGCTGGTGCCCGCCCTCGCCCGCGGGGCCGTGCGCAAGGTGCTGTTCCGGTGAGCGCCGCGCGCCGCGCCGAGGTGGAGAAGACCGCCCGGCTGGTGGGCGTGGACGCCGGCGGCCTCGGATTCCTGGCGGGGCTGCCGGGCGAGGACGTACGGGCCTTCCGGGAGCAGGCGGGCGCCGCGCTGAACGACGGCGCCCCCGAGATGCTCGACCGGATCGCCGCCGCCACCAAGCTGGTGCCCGCCCCAGTCGCCGCCGCCATCTCGCAGAAGGCGCTCGGCCCGCGGCTCGCCGCCGCGGTCGCCGGACGGCTGGAGGCCGGCCGCGCCGCCGACATCATCGCGCGGCTGCCCGTGGACTTCACCGCCGAGTCCTGCGCCCACCTCGACCCCAGGAAGATCGCCGGGATCGTGGACCGGCTGGAGGAGGGCCTCGTCGTACGGATCGCCGTCGCCCTCGCCGAACGGCGCGACCACCTCACCATGGGCCGGTTCGTCGGGCACCTGAGGGACGGGGTGCTCGGCCGGATCCTCGAGCGGATCGGCGACACCGACGTACTGCGCGCCGGGTTCTACGTCGACCAGCCGGAGCGGCTCCCGCGCATCCTGGAGCTGATGGACGACGACCGCCTCGGCTCGGTGGTACGGGCCGCCGCGGCCGCCGGGCTCTGGGAGGAGGCCCTCGCCGTGGCCGACGCGGTCGGCGGGGAGCAGCGGCTGCGCATCGCCCGGCTCACCGCCCGCCTTGACGGGGCCGAGCTGGCCTCACTCGTGCGGGTGACGCACGAAGCCGGGCTCTGGGAGACGCTGCTGCCGCTGGTCGCGCTGCTCGGCGAGGAGGACCGGCTCGCCGTGGCCCGGCTGGAACCCCTGCACGATCCCCGGGTGCTGGCCGGGGCGGTACGGGCCGTCGTGGCGACCGGGCTGTGGGGCGCCTTCCTGCCGCTGGCCGGCGCACTGCCCGCCGAGGCGCGCAAGGCGGTGGCCGACGCCGCCGCCGGGCTCGGCGACGAGGAGCTGGACGCGCTGGTCCGGGAGGTCGCGCGGCAGGACCTGTGGGAGCTGGTGCTGCCCCTGGTCGAGCTCATGGACGACACGGGCCGGCAGCGCCTCTTCGACCTGCCCGCCTTCCGGGACCAGCCGGCGCCGTAGGGGGTGCCCGGCCCGCGCACGATGGGCCGTACGGACCATCTGCGGGGCTCCTCAGCCACGTTGAGGGGCCCCGCCGTCTGGTAACTATCCGGATCATGGCCCCCATCCGAACGCTGCTGAGCGGCCTCCTCGGCGCCGCCCTGCTGGTCCCCGTACTCCCGTCGGCGACGACCGCCGCCGCCGACGCGCGCACCGTCGACTACGGCGGTCTGCGCCTGGCCGTCCCCGCCGACTGGCGGGTCGTCGACCTCGACCGCGAACCCGACGCCTGCCTGCGCCTCGACCTGCCCACCCTGTACCTCGGCCACGCCGGCACCCAGAGCGAATGCACCGGCCGGGCCGCCGTCAGCCGCGCCGACACGCTGCACCTCGAACCCCTCGACGGGGCCCCGCGGCGCGCCGACATCCCCACCTTCACCGTGGAATCCGGCACCACGCTGCCCGAGGCCCCGCCGCGGACCGACAGCAACGAACTGCGGTACGCGCTGCTCCGGCCCGGGGTCATGGCCACCGTCTCGTACGGGACCGCGCCCGACGCCGTACGCCGGGTGCTGGCCCGCGCCCGCGCGGTGCCCGCCGGCGCCCCCGCCGTACTCCCCGCCCCCGCCGCGCCCCCCGCCCGGCCCGCCGTCGACGGCCCGGAGCCCCGCAACGCCCAGGAGGCCTTCACCGGCGAGGGCTTCGACGCCTGCACCGCCCCCACCCAGAAGTCCATGGACGCCTGGCACACCGCTTCGCCCTTCCGGGCGGTCGGCATCTACATCGGCGGCCGCGCCCGGGCCTGCGCCCAGCCGCAGCTCACGGCCGACTGGGTACGGCGGCAGGCCGAGGCCGGCTGGCACCTGATGCCGATCTGGGTGGGCCCGCAGCCCTGGAACAGCGCCAGCACCGGCCTGTCCACCGACCCCTCCGAGGCCGACGCGCAGGGCCGGTCCGCCGCCGACGGAGCGGTGGCCGCCGCCGCGTCGCTGGGCCTGCCCGCGGGCACGGTGCTCTACAACGACCTGGAGAACTACTCCGACCGCGCGACCTGGGACGCCCCGGTCGTCGCCTACCTGACCGCGTGGACGGTCCGGCTGCACGAGCTCGGCTACCGCTCCGCCGCGTACGTCTCGGCGGGCTCCGGGGTCAAGGCGCTGAGCGCCCACCACCACCAGGCCCCCGAGGCCATGCCGGACGTGCTGTGGGTCGCCCGCTGGAACGGCGCGGCCTCGGTCGCCGACGCCGACATGGGCCTGCCCGCCGGCACCCCGCAGTGGGC
Organism: Streptomyces sp. NPDC058525; assembly: GCF_042719495.1. Taxonomy (NCBI): domain Bacteria; kingdom Bacillati; phylum Actinomycetota; class Actinomycetes; order Kitasatosporales; family Streptomycetaceae; genus Streptomyces; species Streptomyces sp. NPDC058525. Next base: position 15,810 of record NZ_JBHXNP010000050.1, on the reverse strand, counting down.
CGGCCGGCGCCGCGCCCACCAGTTCCGCGGCGACCACGACGCCACCTACGGCGGGGTCACGATCAACATCGACCGCAACTGGGTCGACGTCGACCCCTCCGCCCTGGGGACGGGCGGCATCTTCCGCCTCAGCTAGCACCGGCAGGCGGGTCCTGGCGGGGGCCCTCGCGGGGGTCCTCGCGGGGGTCCTCGCGGGGGTCCTCGCGCGGGGGCTCGTCGTCATCGCCCCGGCGGATGGTGCGCAGGCCGCCCGCCGGGGTCCACGACCGCAGCACCAGGTCGTCGCCCTCCACGCCGATGTGGACGACCTCCGCCAGCTCGACGTGGAAGAGGTGGAAGGGGTGCGGGCTCTCCGTCTCCTCCGCGTACCGGTGCAGCTCGGGCGGATCCACCACCTCCACCGCCCGCCCGGAGATCCGCACGTCCCCGTCGGGCATCGTCTCGCCCTCGCCCGGGTTGGTGTGCAGGGCGAACCGGGGGTCGCGCTGGAGGTCCCGGGCCTTCATCGAACCCGGCATCATGCCGAGCCACAACTCCCCGCCGCGGATGTCGACGTTCAGCCCGGCCACGCGCGGAGAGCCGTCCTTGCGCAGGGTGGCCAGGACATGGTGCGGAAACTGCGCGAACCGCGCCTGCACGGCCGCCGCGAACTCCGGCTCCGCCTTCTCGAACGCTGCCCAGTTGTTCGTCGTCATGCGTCCATCAAAGCGCGGCCCACGGGCGCGCGCCGCTCGGAGTCCTTCCCCCGGCCGTCCGGCGCCCTTCCGTCCACCGGATATGACTGTTAGACATATTCCTCATCGCAGGAAGACCGGTCGGAGGGGGTGGAACCGTGTGCGTCTCCCTTGAGGGGAAGGTCGTCGTGATCACCGGTGCCGGGCGTGGGCAGGGGGCGGCGGGGGCTCGGTTGTGTGCGGAGGCGGGGGCGCGGGTCGTCGTCACGGACGTGCGGGAGGACGAGGGGCGGGCGGTGGCCGCGGAGCTCGGCGGGCAGGGGCTGTACGTGCGGCACGACGTGGCCGACGCGGACGGCTGGGCCGAGGTCGTGCGGGCCGCGGTCGCGGCCTTCGGCACGATCTCGGCGCTGGTCAACAACGCGGCCCTGTGGCGCACGGCCCACGTGGAACGGCAGCGGCTCGACGAGTTCGAGACGCTGCTGCGGGTCAACCTGCTGGGGCCCTTCCTCGGCATCCAGGCGGTGGCGCCGGTGCTCAGGGTGGGCGGGGGCGGCTCGATCGTCAACATCTCCTCGACGGCCGGGCTGGTCGGGATACCGGGCCACGCGGCCTACGGCTCCACCAAGTTCGCCCTGCGCGGGCTGACCCGGTCGGCGGCGCTGGACCTGGCGGCGGACCGGATCCGGGTCAACTCGGTGCACCCGGGCGCCATCGACACGCCGATGGTGGCCGAAGCGGTCGCGGGCCGGGACTGGTCGCACGTGCCGCTGGGGCGGATGGGGCGGCCGCAGGAGGTCGGGGAGCTGGTCCTCTTCCTCTGCTCGGACGCGTCCTCGTACGTGACGGGTACGGAGTTCGCGGTGGATGGCGGGATCACGGCCGGGGGACGACGGTGAGGGACCGCCGGGTGATGGCCGCGCCGTGCCGGGCATGATGTGTGCATGTCTGAATTGACGCGGCGGCTCGGCGGCGCACTGCTCCGCAACTGCCTGCTGCTGGCAGCCGAGTTCGGTGCGATCCTGCTGCTGCGGGGCCCCGAGGGACTGTGGGTCGCGGTCCTGCTGGCCGTCTTCGTCGTCGGCGCCGCCGTACCGCACGGCACCGACGCGGAGTTCGTGGCCCGCACCGCCGTCGCGCTCGCCGCCGTCGGGGTCGCGGTGCTCGGCGGGATCACCTGGGAGCGGCAGACCCTCCACGAGCGCGGCCGCGAGGAGACGGCGCTGGTCGCGCAACGCACCATGGTGGAGGACGGCTCCGGCCACTCCCCGTCCCTGCGGCTGCGCACGGAGGCCGGCCGCGACCTCCCCGGCCCCGTCGCGATGGACCTGCCGGTCGGCGCCCGGCTGGCGGTGACCGTGGATCCCGGCAGCCCGGTCTGGGCCCTCGGCACGCGCCCGCCCGAACCGCTCTGGCAGGCGGCGGCCACCGGCGCGCTCCTGCTGCTCCAGACGGCCACCCTCGCCCGCCTCTCCCTGCGCCGCCCCGACCGCTGACCCGGCCGGGCCCGGTCCCGCGGGCCCGGCGGGCGAGCGGCTACTTGATCGTGTACGAGCAGCCCTTGGTGCTCGTGACGCCGTCGCTCTCCGCGACCTTCTTGCCGTCGACCTTGATGACGCAGGGCGCCTGCTGGAGCTTGCCGTCGGCGCCCGTGACCGTGCCCGGGACCACGTTCACCAGGTAGCCCACCTTCTGCTCCGCCGCGGTGAGTTCGACCGCTCCGGCTACCGCCCCCGCCCCCGCTCCGGCTACCGCTCCCGCTCCGGCTACCGCCCCCGCGCCTCGAGCACCGCCGCCCGGCAGGCCGAGGGCGTGCCCCACGCGTCCCGCAGTGGCCGGGCCTTGCGCAGCCACAGCGACAGGTCCAGCTCCTCCGTGTAGCCGACCGCCCCGTGCAGCTGGAGGGCCGTCCGCGCCGCCGCGTACGCCGCCTCGCCCGCCGTGAGCTTCGCCGCGGCCACGTCCCCCGGGTCCGTCGACAGCGCCGCCGCCCACAGCAGGGGCCGGGCGAACTCCAGCCCCAGCAAGGTGTCCGCCAGCCGGTGCTTGACCGCCTGGAAGGAGCCGATCGGCACGCCGAACTGCGTGCGCTGCTTCGCGTACTCCACCGTGGCGGCCAGCAGCGCCTCGCCGACGCCCAGGCACTGGGCCGCCGTCAGCAGCCGCGCCCAGCGGGCGGCCGTCTCCGCCGCCGCCGTCACGGCCGGTCCCGCGGCGAGCAGTTCCCCGTCCGCCGGGACCGAGAGCCGGCGGGCCGGGTCCAGCGAGGCCAGCACCGCGCCGTCCGCGGCGCCCCGCGACAGGCGGAGCTCGCCCGCCGCCGACACCGTGAAGCAGTACGTCGCCGCGTCCGCGTCCAGGGCGTACGCACCGCCGCCCGGCAGCGTCAGCGTCGCCGAGGCCTCGCCCGCGACCAGCCCCGGCACGAACCGTTTCGCCAGCCCCTGGTCCCCCAGCTCGGAGAGGAGCACCGACGCGGCCGCCGTCTCCACCAGCGGCCCCGGCACCCCGGCCCGCCCCAGCTCCACGAACCCGAGCGACAGCTCGACCGGCAGAAGGCCCGCGCCGTCCCACTCCTCCGCCGCGGCCGGCGCGAACAGGCCCGTCCCGGCCAGCCGCGACCACAGCGCCCGCCCGGGCCCGTACGCGCCGCCCGCCCAGGCCCGTACGGCCGCCGGCACATCCGCCGCGCCCAGCAGCGAGCGCAGCGTACGCGCGAAGTCCGACTGCTCGTCGGTCGGCAGGAAGCGCATCAGCGGCGGCCCTTCGGAAGGCCGAGCAGCCGCTCGGCGATGATGTCGCGCTGGATCTCGTTCGTCCCCGCGTAGATCGGCCCGGCCAGCGAGAACACCCACGGTTCGGCCCACGCGCCCTCCGCGAGCTCCGCGTCCGCGCCCAGCAGGTCCAGCGCCGTCTCGTGCAGGGCGATGTCGTACTGCGACCAGAACACCTTGTTCAGACTGGACTCGGCGCCGATCGAGGCGCCCGCCGCGAAGCGCGAGGCGCCGGCCCACGTGAACAGTTCGTAGGCGCGCGCCCCGACCACCGCGTCCGCCACCCGGTCCCGCAGTGCCGTGTCGGACCGGTCCCCGGCCGACTCCCACAGCGCGACCAGACGGTCCGCCGCCGCCAGGAACCGGCCCGGGGAGCGCAGCGTCAGCCCCCGCTCGTTGCCCGTCGTCGACATCGCGATCCGCCAGCCCTGCCCCGGCTCGCCGATCACGTCCTCGTCCGGTACGAAGACCTCGTCCAGGAAGAGCTCCGCGAAGGCGGGCTTGCCGTCCAGGCGGCCGATGGGCCGCACCGTCACCCCCGGCGCCCGCAGGTCGAACATCAGATACGTCAAACCCTGGTGCGGTTTGGGCGCGTCCGGGTCCGTGCGGAAGATGCCGAAGGCGCGGTCCGCGAAGGCCGCCCGCGAGGACCAGGTCTTCTGCCCGGACAGCAGCCAGCCGCCCGCGGTGCGCACCGCCCGTGAGGTGAGCGAGGCCAGGTCGGAGCCGGACTCGGGCTCCGACCAGGCCTGCGCCCAGATCACCTCGCCGCTCGCCATCGACGGCAGCACCCGCGCCCGCTGCTCCTCGCTCGCGTGGTCGAAGAGGGTGGGGGCGAGGAGGCTGATGCCGTTCTGCGAGACGCGCCCGGGCGCGCCGGCCGCCCAGTACTCCTCCTCGAACACCAGCCACGCGACGAGGTCCACACCCCGGCCCCCGTACCGCTCGGGCCAGGACACCGCCGACCAGCGGTCCGCGTGCAGCAGCCCCTCCCACTCCCGGTGCGCCGCGAAGCCCTCCGCCGTCTCCAGCGAGGGGAGCGGGGTCGCGGGGACGTGGTCGGCCAGCCAGGCCCGGGCCTCGGCCCGGAAGGCCGCCACCTCCGCCGTCTGGGTGAGGTCCATCGGGTGCCCGCCTCCTTGAACGCCTTCACGGAACGCCTTCGCGCGCTTCCCTAACAAGTGTTTGGTAGGTTAACGTACGGCCATGAGCAGCGTCGAGGAGTTCGCATGAACGAGCCCCGGTACACCCCCGGCCACCACCTGCTGAAGGACCGCACCGCCGTCATCACCGCCGCTGCCGGGGCCGGGATCGGCGGCGCCACCGCCCGCCGCTTCCTGGAGGAGGGCGCCCGGATCGTCATCGGCGACGCCCATGCCCGCCGCCTCAAGGAGACCGAGGACGCGCTCGCCGCCGAGTTCGGGGCCGGCCGCGTCACCTCGCTGCCCTGCGATGTCACCGACGAGGACCAGGTACGGGCCCTGTTCGCGCACGCCGAGCAGACCCACGGCGGCCTCGACATCGTCGTCAACAACGCCGGCCTCGGCGGCACCGCCGACCTCGTCGACATGACCGACGAGCAGTGGTCCCGCGTCCTCGACGTCACCTTGAACGGCACCTTCCGCTGCACCCGCGCCGCACTGCGCTCCCTGAAGGCGGCCGGCCGGGGCGGGGTCGTCGTCAACAACGCCTCCGTCGTCGGCTGGCGCGCCCAGACCGGCCAGGCCCACTACGCCGCCGCCAAAGCGGGCGTGATGGCCCTGACCCGCTGCGCGGCACTGGAGGCCGCCGGATTCGGCGTACGGGTCAACGCCGTCGCGCCGAGCCTGGCCATGCACCCGCACCTGGTGAAGGTGACCAGCGAGGAGCTGCTCACCGAACTCACCGCCCGCGAGGCCTTCGGCCGGTACGCCGAGCCCTGGGAGGTCGCCAACGTCATCGTCTTCCTGGCCAGCGGCTACTCGTCGTACATGACGGGCGAAACCGTCTCGGTCAGCAGCCAGCGCGCCTAGCACAATGGGCGCGTGCCTACGAACAAGTCGACGAACCAGCCGACGGCCGACCCGGCCCCGAAGAAGAAGCCGCAGGTGACGCCCTCGCCCGAGCGGCGCCGAGAGCTCCTCGGCACGGCCGCCGAGGTCTTCGCCGCGCAGGGCTACAACGCCACCACCGTTCGCAAGATCGCCGACGCCGCCGGGATGCTCGCCGGCAGCCTCTACTACCACTTCGATTCCAAGGAATCGATGCTCGACGAGATCCTCTCCGCCTTCCTCACCGAGCTCTGGGAGGGGTACGACACCGTCCTGGCCGCCGGCCTCGGCCCCAGGGAGACCATCGAGGCCCTGGTCACCGAGTCCTTCCGGGAGATCGACCGGCACCGCGCCGCCGTCGCCATCTACCAGAAGGAGTCCCGCACCCTGTCCGCGCAGCCCCGCTTCCACTACCTCTCCGACTCCCAGCAGAAGTTCGAGAAGGCCTGGCTGGGGACGCTGGAGCGGGGGGTCGCCGCACGCGTCTTCCGCGCCGACCTCGACATCCGCCTCACCTACCGCTTCGTACGCGACACGGTGTGGGTGGCGGCCTCCTGGTACCGGCCGGGCGGCCGGCACAGCCCCGAGGAGATCGCCCGGCAGTACCTGTCGATGGTGCTGGACGGGATCGCCGTACGCCCCTGAAACCGTCAAGGAGTCGCAATGTCCGAGGCCTACATAGTCGAAGCCGTCCGCACCCCCGTGGGCAGGCGGGGCGGCGGCCTGTCCCACGTCCACCCCGCCGACCTGGGCGCGCACGTCCTCACGGCGCTCGTCGAACGGTCCGGGGTGGACCCGGCCGCCGTGGAGGACGTGGTCTTCGGCTGCCTCGACACGGTGGGGCCGCAGGCCGGGGACATCGCCCGCACGGCATGGCTGGCGGCCGGGCTGCCCGAGGAGGTGCCGGGCGTCACGATCGACCGCCAGTGCGGGTCCTCGCAGCAGGCGGTGCACTTCGCGGCGCAGGGCGTGCTCTCCGGCACCCAGGACCTGGTCGTCGCGGGCGGCACCCAGAACATGTCGATGATCCCCATCGCCTTCGCCTCCCGGCAGGCCGCCGAGCCCCTCGGCCTCACCGAGGGCCCGTACGCGGGATCGGCCGGCTGGCGCGCCCGGTACGGCGACGCCCCCGTGAACCAGTTCCACGGCGCGCAGCTGATCGCGGAGAAGTGGGGGATCTCCCGCCGCGACATGGAGGAATTCGCCCTCCGGTCCCACCAGCGGGCGGTCCGCGCGATCAACGAGGGCCGCTTCGCCCGCGAGACGGTCGCGTACGGGGATGTGACGGCCGACGAGGGGCCGCGCCGGGACACCACCCTGGAGAAGATGGCGGGCCTGAAGCCCGTCGTCGAGGGCGGCACCATCACCGCGGCCGTCTCCTCCCAGGTCTCGGACGGCGCGGCGGCGATGCTGCTCGCCTCCGAACGGGCCGTACGCGAGCACGGCCTGCGCCCGCGCGCCCGCATCCACCACCTCTCCGTCCGCGGCGAGGACCCCATCCGCATGCTGTCCGCGCCGATCCCGGCCACCGCGTACGCCCTGAAGAAGACCGGCATGACACTGGCCGACATCGACCTGGTGGAGATCAACGAGGCCTTCGCCCCGGTGGTCCTGGCCTGGCTGAAGGAGACCGGGGCCGACCCGGCGAAGGTCAACGTCAACGGCGGCGCGATCGCCCTCGGCCATCCGCTCGGCGCGACCGGAGTGAAGCTGATGACGACACTGCTGCACGAACTGGAGCGCACCGGGGGCCGGTTCGGCCTCCAGACCATGTGCGAGGGCGGCGGCCAGGCCAACGTGACGATCATCGAGCGGCTATAGGACCGCTGGAGGCGGGCCCGGGACGGACGGGGAGGGACCGGGCCCGGCGGACATTCAGGACGCAGGTCACATCCGCTGATCGACACGCCCGCACGGAGGTGTGCTAGCTTAGAGCTCGTTGCAGTTGTGGTACCCATGAACTTTATGTGCGCCTGACGGGAATGTTCCTCAGGCGCTTTTATTGTTTTTGCCGGAGTCTCCGGATGGGGCCCTTGCCGCCTATTCAGGAGATTCAAAATGGCACTTGGCACCGTGAAGTGGTTCAACTCGGAAAAGGGCTTCGGCTTCATCGAGCAGGACGGTGGCGGTCCGGACGTGTTCGCCCACTACTCGAACATCGCCACCCAGGGCTTCCGTGAGCTCACCGAGGGCCAGCGCGTGTCCTTCGACGTCACCCAGGGCCAGAAGGGCCCCCAGGCGGAGAACATCATCCCCGCCTAAGTTTTTCAGCATGCCGGGGTCCGCACCGCGAGGTGCGGGCCCCGGCTTGTCTGCTGTCTCGACCTTTGTTGTACCTGCCGGTTTCAGGAGGGCTTTCTCGCATGACCAGCTCCAGCTCCGCACGACCCAGCCGCCGCCCCACCCGGGGTCGAGGTGCGGCTCAGGGACGTCCGAAGGCTGGCGCGGGACGGCAGAAGTCCGCCCCCGCCCCCCGGCCCCAGGAATTCACCATGCCCGAGCCGACCGAGCCGGCGCTGCCGCCGGTCGCCGCGTTCGAGGACATGGACATGCCCGAGGCGCTGCTGAAGACCCTCGCCGCCCAGGGCGTCACCGAGCCGTTCCCGATCCAGGCCGCCACGCTGCCGAACTCCCTCGCCGGCCGTGACCTGCTCGGCCGCGGCCGCACCGGCTCCGGCAAGACCCTCGCCTTCGGCCTCGCGCTGCTGGCCCGCACCGCCGGCCACCGCGCGCAGCCCAAGCAGCCACTCGCCCTGGTCCTCGTACCGACCCGTGAGCTCGCGCAGCAGGTCACCGACGCCCTGGCCCCGTACGCCACGTCCGTCAACCTGCGCATCGCGACCGTCGTCGGCGGCATGTCGATCAACCGGCAGTCCGGCGCCCTGCGCCGCGGCGCCGAGGTGCTCGTCGCCACCCCCGGCCGTCTGAAGGACCTCATCGACCGCGGTGACGCCGATCTCTCCCAGGTCGCCATCACGGTCCTGGACGAGGCCGACCAGATGACCGACATGGGCTTCATGCCGCAGGTCACCGCCCTGCTCAAGCAGGTGCGGCCCGAGGGCCAGACCATGCTGTTCTCCGCGACCCTCGACAAGAACGTCGACAAGCTCGTCAAGATGTTCCTGCACGACCCGGTCGGCCACTCCGTCGACCCGTCGGCCGGCGCCGTCACCACCATGGAGCACCACGTCCTGTACGTCCTGGACGAGACCGACAAGAAGGCCGTGGCCACGCGCATAGCCGCTCGCGACGGCCGGGTGATCATGTTCGTCGACACCAAGCGCGGGGTCGACCGCATGGTCAAGAAGCTCCTGGCGGACGGCGTGCGCGCCTCCGGCCTGCACGGCGGCCGCTCGCAGCCGCAGCGCAACCGGACCCTCGACTGGTTCAAGACCGGCGAGGTCACCGCGCTCGTCGCCACCAACGTCGCGGCGCGCGGCATCCACATCGACGACCTCGACCTCGTCGTCAACGTGGACCCGCCGACCGACCACAAGGACTACCTGCACCGCGGCGGCCGTACCGCCCGCGCCGGCGAGTCCGGCAGCGTGGTCACCCTCGTGCTGCCCGACCAGAAGCGCGACATGACCCGCCTCATGTCGGACGCCGGGATCTCCCCGCGCACCGCGCAGATCAAGTCCTCCGACGAGGAGCTGGCCCGCCTGACCGGCGCCAAGGAGCCCTCGGGCATCCCCGTGGTCCTCGAGGTGCCGCAGCCGGCCGCGCCCAAGCAGCGCTCCGGCTCCGGTTCGGGCTCCGGCTCGCGCCGCCGCTCGGGCGGACCGCGCACCGGCTCCGCCACGGGCGGCGCCCCGGCGGCCGGCGGCCGCGGCCGCCGCTCCGGCGGCGGCTCCGGACAGGCCCCCGCGGCCTCCGGTGCGGGCCAGGCCCGTCGCGGCCAGGGCGGCGGCGCCGGCGGGGCCTCCGGCTCCGCCGGACAGGGCCGGCGTACCGGGGGCGGCGCCTCCGGTGGCGCGGCCGCCGCGTCCGCGCGCAGCCGGGTCGGCTCCGGCGGCCAGGGCCGGCGCCGCGCGGTCTGACCGTACGCGTACACCCCGCGCCGGGCCGTGCTTCCCGCACGGCCCGGCGCAGTCGTGTTCCCGCTAGCGGACCATCTTCTTCTGGAGCCGCGCCAGCGTCCGCAGGTCCAGGCCGAGGCCGTCCGTCAGGTAGCCGTAGAAGCTGCCGTAGTCGGCCTCCAGCTGGGCCGTCGCGGAGTCCAGGTAGTCCTGGCGGACCTCCTGCAGCGGGATCAGCAGGTCCGGGTTCTGCATCCGCCCGGACTGCTTGAGGCCCGCCCGCAGCTGGGCGTCGTACGCGGCGCGGAACGTGTTCGACGCCAGGTAGTCGCGCTCCGCCGAGGCCTCGGGCACGGCCAGCGCACGCAGCAGGACGTAGCTCACCCAGCCGGTGCGGTCCTTGCCCGAAGTGCAGTGGTACAGCAGCGGGCCCTGCCCGCCGTCCGCGATCTCCCGCAGCGTCGCCGCGAACTGCGCCCGGTTCTCGGGGCTGGTCACGAAGGTGCGGTAGATGTCGCGCATGTACGTCTCGGCGCGGCCGCCGCCGAGCATCTGCTCCTGCTTGACGGGATCGCCGCTGGAGATCGCGCCGACCAGGGTCCCGTACAGGCCGAGGTCGCTGACCGGGCGCGAGGTGGGGGAGAGCCCCGGCGGCAGCTTGTCGGCGCCGTCGTACTGGAGCTCCATCGGAATGCGGAAGTCGACGACCTTCGTGAGGCCCAGACCGGAGACGGCGGTGACGTCCGCGGCGGTCAGCTTGCTCAGTGCGTCGGAACGGTAGACCAGCCCGTGGCGGACCTGCCCGCCGGTGTAGGTGCGGTAGCCGCCGATGTCCCGGACGTTGACGGCTCCCTGGAGGGGAATCTGGCGGATCGTTTCCGCACCCCACGGGTGACCGAAGCCCGCGCTGGACGCGGGCGCCGGGGTGGCGGCGGAGGCGGAGGCTGCGGGCAGGGTCCCGATGGCGAGGGCGGCGGCTGCCGCCGCGGTCGCCAGGCGGATTCGGGCACGGCTCATGGAGTCAACTCCCGTGACGGAGAAGGGGGATCACCCTGGTGGTGGCAGGGTGCGGAGCGAGTGCAGTGCTTCGAGTGCCTGTTGTGCCTCGGCCATGACGCGGGAGACGAGCTCCGCACAGGACGGGAGATCCTCGATCACGCCCGCGACCTGGCCCGATGCCATGACGCCGAGGTCCGTACGGCCCTCGACCATGGACGCCTTGAGGAGCATGGGGGTGTTCGCGGCGAGCAGCACCTGGCTCCAGGACAGGTCCTTGCCGTGCTTCATCGCCAGGCCGTCGCGCACCATCTGCGGCCAGCCCAGACCGGACAGCTTCCGGAAGCCCGCCGCGTGCCGGACCGCCCGCGCCAGCGCCCGCGCCCGCCCGGCCCGCTCCAGGGAGTCGACCAGCTCCGTGCGCAGCATCCGGTGCGGCAGCCCGTCCACGGCCGTGGTGACGGTGACGTCCTTGACCGTGGCCTTCAGGTACTCGGCCTTGACCGCGTCCGGAACGGTGGAGTCCGAGGTCAGCAGGAAGCGGGTGCCCATCGCGATGCCGGCCGCCCCGTACGCCAGCGCCGCGACCAGACCGCGGCCGTCGGCGAAACCGCCCGCCGCGACCACCGGGATGTCCACGGCGTCCACGACCTGGGGCAGCAGCACGGTCGTGGCCACGTCCCCCGTGTGCCCGCCGCCCTCCCCGCCCTGCACGATCACCGCGTCGGCGCCCCAGGCGGCCACCTTCTCGGCGTGCCGCCGGGCCCCGATCGAGGGGATGACGACCACCCCTGCGTCCTTGAGCCGCGCGATCAGCTCCCTGGACGGCGCGAGGGCGAAGGACGCCACCCGCACCCCCTCATCGATGATCAGCTGGGCCCGCTCGGCCGCGTCCCCGGCGTCCGCCCGCAGATTGACCCCGAAGGGAGTCCCCTCCGGCACCCGGGACCTGACCTCCCGGACCGCCGACCGCAGCTGCTCCACGGTCATCGTCGCCGAGGCCAGGATCCCCAGGGCCCCCGCGTTGGCCGCGCCCGACACCAGCCGGGGCCCGGCGACCCAGCCCATGCCCGTCTGCACGATCGGGTGCGCGACCCCGACCAGCTTCGTGAACGCCGTCTCCATCCGAGGCCCCTCCGTCCGCGGTGTCTGCGTCCGAGCCGTCCCCACCGGATCAGGCCCGCACTTCGCGGTCGCGCAGACCCTTGGGGTCGATGACCTCGCGGATCAGCCGCAGCTCCTCGGCGGTCGGCTCCCGCGTGAACGGGACCTGGCCGTCGACGGCCAGGTCGAAGCCGGTGGCCGCCCGGACCTCGTCGACACCGCCCCCGGGATGGACCGACACCAGGCGCATCGAGTGGCCCGGCCCCGTGAAGTCGAAGACCCCCAGATCGCTCACCACCCGCGGGAGCCGGTGGTAGCGGGTCACCCCGGCCGCCTCGGCCCGGTCGTAGCCGACACCGCTGACCATGTCGACCCGCTCCACGAACACCCGGGTGGAGTGCTTCGGCACCCAGTAACTCACCGGATTGTTCAGGGTGTTGACCGGCGCACCGCGCACCCCCAGCAACTGGCGCGAGGGCCGCGCCCAGTCGCCGATGCACGAGATGTTCTGGTTGCCGAAACGGTCGATCTGGCTGGCGCCCATCATCACGTGCCGCCTGCCCCCGGTGACCATCGTCAGATGCCGCCGGTACGGGAGCCACCCCTCGGCCGTGCCGTCCAGCCCGACGAGCATCGCCTCCCCGTCGGTCAGCAGCAGGTCGGGCGAGAAGGTCCGCTTCGCCAGCCGGGCGCCGAAGGAGGGGATCAGACCCATCGGGCTGGCCAGGATCTCGCCGTTGTCGCGCCAGGCCTCGGCGCACGCGATCACGCAGTACTCGGCCCGGGTGGCCGGGAGAACAAGGGAAGGAGTGGTCACCGCTGCTGCTCCTCGTGCCAGGTCCGGACAGCGGACTGGTAGTCGTGCTCGCTCGCCCCCGAGAGGAAGCGCTCGGCGAACTCGGGCCAGGGGGTGGTCGCGTACAGCTTCTGGAAGGCCTCGTCCCGGCCGTAGTCGGGGACGCAGGAGGTGAAGTGCGCGCCGCCCGGGGTCTCGACGACCCCGGTGACGGAATGGCGGCTGACCAGCAGCGACTGCGGGGGGCCGGCCTTGGTGAGCTCGGCGGTCTCCACGAGCTGCTCGCACGCGACGTACGCGGCGTCGGCGGCCTCGCAGAACAGGTCGTCGAAGTACGGGTCCGGGCCCAGGTACTGGGCGTTGCCGAGGCGGTCGGCGCGGCTCAGGTGGACCAGGGCGGCGTCCATGCGCAGCGCGGGCACCGCGACGAGCTCCTCGCCGTCCTCGTACGGGGAGGTGACGGTCCGCAGCTCCGGGTTGACCCGCATCACGTCGGAGCCGAGGCCGGCCCGGACGGGCAGGAAGGGCAGCCGGTTGGCGGCGGCGTGCAGGCCCCACATGAACATGGCCTCGTCGAGTTCGGTGAGGGTGAAGGCGGCGCGTTCGCGGGCGGCCCGGAAGTGCGGCTCGAGCGGGATCGAGTCGAGCGTGGCGAAGGGGGCGATGAGCCTGCGGATCCGGCCCGCGGCGGCCAGCAGGCCCACGTCGGGGCCGCCGTACGAGATCACCGTGAGATCGGTGATCTCGGACCGGAGCAGCGCTCTGACCAGGGCCATGGGCTTGCGCCGCGAGCCCCAGCCGCCGATGCCCAGGGTCATCCCGCTGCGCAGCTGCCCGACCACCTCTTCGGGGGTCATGCTCTTGTCGGTCATGAACTCGCTTCCTTCCCGAAGGTGTCGCGGACCCGGTCGGCGACCCCGCTGAGGTTGGCCTCGAAGGTGAAGCCCTGCTCGAAGCGGTAGCTGCGGCGCACGTCCACCGGGTCGATGCCGTTGATGGCCGCCTTGGCCAGCCGGATCAGGGAGCCGTCCTTGCGCGCGATCTCGGCGGCCAGCTCCAGGGCGGCGGCCCGCAGCTCCGCGCGGGGGACCACCCGCCAGACCGAGCCGTGCGCGTGCAGTTCGGCGGCGGTCGCGGTGCGCGAGGTGTAGTACAGCGCGCGCATCAGGTGCTGGGGCACCAGGCGCGCGAGGTGGGTGGCGGCGCCGAGCGCGCCCCGGTCCAGCTCGGGCAGGCCGAAGGTGGCGTCGTCGCTGGCCACGATCGCGTCGGCGTTGCCGGCCAGGCCGATGCCGCCGCCCAGGCAGAAGCCGTGCACGGCCGCGACCACCGGCACCTCGCACTCGTACACGGCGGCGAAGGCCTCGTAGCAGCCCCGGTTGGCGCCGATGAGGGCGGTGTGGCCGGTGTCGCGCTGCATCTCCTTGATGTCGACTCCCGCGTTGAAGCCCCGGCCCTCGGCGGCGAGGACCACGCAGCGGACCTCGGGGTCGCGGCCGGCGGTCCGCAGGGCGTCGGCGAGGTCGTACCAGCCCTGCACGGGGAGCGCGTTGACGGGTGGGAAGTCGACTGTGACGAGTGTGATGCCCTTGCCCGGGCTGGAGGTGGAGACACCCATGAGAGGATCAGCTACCTTTCCACCAAACATTTGTTAGGTGAGGAAGGTAGCAGCCCATGGAGCTCGACGGGAGGGTCGTCGTCGTCACCGGTGGAACCCGGGGCGTCGGTGCCGGGATCGCCCGGTCGTTCCTGGCGGCCGGCGCGGAGGTCGTCGTCTGCGCGCGCCGCCCGCCGGAGGAACCCGTGTCGGCGGACGGCCGCAGCGCGTCCTTCACCGCCGTCGACCTGCGCGATCCGACGGCCGTGCAGGGGTTCTTCGGGGCGGTCGCGGGCCGGTACGGGCGCCTGGACTGCCTGGTCAACAACGCCGGCGGCACCCCGTACCGGCTGCTGGGGGAGGGTGAGGCGCAGCGGCACGCCAGGGTCGTCGAGCTCAACCTGCTGGCGCCGATGACGGCCTCCCTCGCCGCCTACCCGTGGCTGCGGGAGGCCCGCGGCTCGGTGGTCATGATCGGCAGCGTCAGCGGCACCCGGCCCTCGCCCGGCACGGCGGCGTACGGGGCGGCCAAGGCGGGCCTGGAGAACCTGGCCCGCTCCATGGCCGTGGAGTGGGCCCCCGAGGTACGGGTCAACTCGCTGGTGCTCGGCATGGTGCGGACCGAGCTGGCGCACCTGCACTACGGCGACGAGACCGGGATCGCGGCGGTCGGCGCGACCGTACCGCTGGGGCGGCTCGCGGAACCCTCGGACGTGGGGGAGGCGGCGGTGTTCCTGGCCTCCGGCCGGGCCGGGTACGTGAGCGGGGCGAGCCTGCTCGTGCACGGGGGCGGGGAGCGCCCCGCGTTTCTGGATGCGGCAACCGTCAACAAGGAGGGCTGAGATGACCCGTATCGCCGAGGGGCGTGTCGTGATCGTGACGGGCGCGGGGCGGGGGCTGGGCCGGGCCCACGCGCTGGCGTTCGCCGAGCAGGGGGCCAAGGTCGTCGTCAACGACCTGGGGGTCGGCCTGGACGGGGTGCCGGGGCCGGAGTCCCCGTCCGGGCGGGTCGTCTCCGAGATCCTGGCGCTGGGCGGGGAGGCGGTGGCGCACGGCGGGGACATCGCGACGGGCGAGGGGGCGTCCTCGCTGGTGGAGTGCGCGCTCTCGGCGTTCGGACGGCTGGACACGCTGGTCAACAACGCCGGGTTCCTGCGGGACCGGATGCTGGTGAACCTGGAGGAGGACGACTGGGACGCCGTCATGCGGGTGCACCTGAAGGGGCACTTCCTGCCGCTGCGGGCGGCCGCCGCCTGGTGGCGCGCGGAGGCGAAGGCCGGCCGGCCGGTGGCCGCGCGGGTGGTCAACACCTCGTCCGGGGCGGGCCTGCTGGGCTCGGTGGGGCAGGGCAACTACAGCGCGGCCAAGGCCGGGATCCTGGGGCTGACGCTGGTCGCGGCCGCGGAGATGGGCCGGTACGGGGTCCAGGTCAACGCGATCGCCCCGGCGGCGCGGACCCGGATGACGGAGCAGACCTTCGCGCAGACCATGGCCGCGCCGGCCGCCGGGGCCTTCGACGCGATGGCCCCGGAGAACGTCTCCCCGCTGGTGGTCTGGCTCGGATCCGAGGCCTCGGCCGGGGTCACGGGCCGGGTCTTCGAGACGGAGGGCGGCCGGATCACGGTGATGGAGGGCTGGCGGCCCGGCCCCACCGCCGACCGGGGCGCGCGCCGGACCCCGGCCGAGGCGGGCGAGGCCGCGCTGAAACTCCTCGCGTGCGCGGAGCAGCCGCTGCCGGTGTACGGGGCGGGCGGCTAGGCCGTCCGGCGGGGTGCCGGGCCGGCGGCGCGACCGGCCCGGCGCGACCGGCCCGGCGCGAC
>NZ_JBHXNP010000049.1:0-63291 GCF_042719495.1 Streptomyces sp. NPDC058525 | reverse complement strand
GTCTTCCCGGACAGGCGCAGGCCCTGCGGGTGGGCCTTGGAGGCGACCGAACCGTCGGGCCCGGCCGCGAGGTTCACGTCGACGTCGCGCCACTGGCCCGTGGCGGGATCCTTGAAGCGGATCGGTCCGGCCGCGACCTCAGCGGTCAGCGAACCGTCCTGGTTCACCCATGTGGTGGACGTCTCGGAGCGCTCCGAGAGCGCCTCCACGCGGTGCTTGTACAGCCGCGCGGCCACCCGGGCGGACGGTATGTCAGCCGCGGACTGCGCGGTCTCCTTGGCCTGCTTCGACTTGTCGGCCGCGGCAGCGGGGGAGGCGACGGCGGCCTCGGCTCCGTAGATGGTCGACACGGTCATCACGACGGCCAGCGCGGCGGCCGTGGCACCCAGCCCGGCCGGCGCCCTGAACGGCGAACGGACGCGCCCCACGGGCCCGTCCGGTCTTCTTCGGTAACGCAAGATCCCCCCAGGGGATGAGGATCGACCGCCTGCACATCGCAAGTGATCACTGGCTTGAAACGTAGCCGTCCCTACAAGATCCAAAATCGCCACCAAGCGCGTGAAGTGATCCATTCCGTAAGCGGAATGACATCTCATTTCGGTCACGACGGCACCGGTTGGGCGGAGTTCAGCCCAACCGCCATAAAACTACTGTTCGGTAGCACCTCTGCCGAGCCCTCAACGGGACTGCCTGCGCGCCGCGTTACCTCCGAGGTAATCGACCTCGCCGGTGGCCGGGCGGCAGGCTGGAGGTATCGGGTTCCGGGGCCGCGCACTCGGATCCGGAACCCGTGCCCCTCCCCGTACCCGACCTCGACGGAGGCTGATTCCCCATGTCCGCAACCCTGATCGGCAGCATCGCCCGCACCGCCGAACCGCAGTCGATGCTGCGCCGCTTCCTCGCCCTCGACTCCTTGGTCACCACCGCCAACGGGCTTGCGTACGCCGCCTTCTCGGCCCCGCTGGGCCGGCTGCTCGGGGTCGGGCAGGGGCTGCTGCTCGGGCTCGGGATCCTGCTCGTCGCGTACGGCGCCGCGGTGGGCCTGCTGGCCTCGCGCAGGCGTCCGCCGGCCCTCCCGGTGAAGCTCGTGATCGAGACCAACTACGCCTGGGCGGCCCTGAGCCTGGTCTCCCTCGCCGTCTGGTTCTCGCCGACCGCCGCCGGAGCCGTGTGGATCCCGGCGCAGGCGCTCGTCGTCGCGGGATTCGCACTGCTCCAGCAGCTCGCCCTGCGCTCAGTCGCCAAGTGAGCGCAGGTACTTCGCCGTTGCCGGGTCGGCCGGGAGCATCGTCTCGATGGCCAGCTCGGCTACGGTCACGTCCATCGGCGTGTTGAAGGTCGCGATCGAGGACACGAAGGACAGCACGTGGCCGTCGTGCTCGATGACGAGCGGCAGCGCGATGTACGGGACGGGTTCGTCCGCCTCGGGTTCGCCGCCCGCGCGCTCGGCGACCGGATAGGCCGCGACCTCCTCGTACAGCGCGCGAAGCGACTCCGACCGGGCCAGCGCGATCTGCCGCTCCATCTGCTCCAGCAGATGCCCGCGCCACGCCCTCAGATTGCGGATCCGCGGCGCCAGGCCCTCGGGGTGCAGGGTGATCCGCATGGCGTTCAGCGGCGGGGCCAGCAGGTGCTCCGGCAGCCCGTCCATCAGCATCATGATGCCCCGGTTGGCGGCGACGACGTGGTAGGTGGCGTCCACGACCAGCGCCGGGTAGGGCTCGTACCCGGTCAGCAGCCGCTCGATGCCCTCGCGCAGCGCGGCCATGGACGGGTCGTCCAGGGCGGTCTGCGCGTAGTGCGGTGCGTAACCCGCCGCCAACAGCAGGGCGTTGCGCTCCCGCACCGGCACGTCCAGCCGGTCCGCGAGCCTCAGCACCATCTCCTGGCTCGGCCGGGACCGCCCGGTCTCGATGAAGCTGATGTGCCGGGACGAGGAATCGGCGCGGCCCGCCAGCTCCAGCTGGCTGATGCCGCGCCGCTCCCGCCACGTACGGAGCAGGGCGCCGACCGTGGGCATCGTGGTGGTCATGCCCTCGACGGTAGCCGAGCGCGCCCTGCGCCGCCCCGGTCAGCCCAGGTCGAAGACGTTCCGCAGGCCCATCCGGTAGCGCCACAGGTCGTGCCGTTTCGCGGGCTCGACCTCCGGGGCCCGGTACAGCGGCCGGATCGTGCACCGGTCGGTCCGCGAACCGTCGCGGTCCAGGAGGGAGTTGACGGCGGCCCGGGCTGAGGCGTTCGCGCCCTCCATCGTCGCCAGGTCGATGTCGACCGCCACGTAGTCCCCGCTGAGGAAGAAGTTCGGGATGCGGGTGCCCGCGCTCGGCCGGTTGTGGAAGGTGCCGGTCGGGTGGATCAGCAACTCGTCCTCGTTGGTCGGATTCGGGGTGCCCAGCCCGTCCACGCCCGGATCCAGGAACCACGAGTGCAGCGCGGAGTCGCTCAGCAGCGTCCTCCCGGTGTCGTTGAGGGAGGCCTTCAGCTGGGCCCACACCTCGCGCGCCACCTCCTCGCGGGTGCACTGCTTGGCCGTCTTCCCGTACAGCATCCCGGGCTTGTCCCACTCCGAGATGTCCACCGACAGGCAGTCCACCGCGGCGCCGTCGCCGTAGTCGGCGGGGAAGTCGCGGGAGGGCCAGTGCTCGGCCTGCTGGATCGCCGTCAACGACCAGGGGGAGTCGATGCAGTTGAGGTGGCCGTGCACCAGCGGAGCCCGCTCGGTGAGATAGAACTGGATCCCCGTCATCCAGTCCGTCTCCAGCCTGTCGCAGCGCCCCAGCATCGGATCGGCGGCCCGCAGCGCCGCGCTCCAGGTGCGCCGGGCGTGCTCGACGGGCAGGGCCGAGACGTAGTGGTCGGCGGTGACGGTCTGCCGCGCGCCGGTCGGGTCCAGGACGGCGACACCGCTCACCCGGCCGTTCCCGTACTGCACCTCCCGCACGGTCCAGCCGACCTTGAACTCCACCCCGAGGGAGCGCAGATGGGCCTCCCAGGGGTCGATCCACGCCTCGTTGGTCGGCAGGTTGAGGATCCGGTCCGGCGGGCCGTCCGCGCCGCGGCCCAGCAGGTTGAAGACGAAGGCCTCGCCCAGGGTGCCCACGGTCCGGGTGGAGGCCTCCTCCGCCTTGGTGGCGACGATGTTGCGGGTGATGCCGACGGCGAGGATCCGCTGGTACTCGTTCGACATCCGCGCCGCGCGGACGAAGTCCCACCAGGGGGTGTGCTCCCAGACCTCGTTGCGCCGCTCGTCGCAGCTGGTGAGGAAGACCAGTACGCGGTTCACGAAGTACGCCGTCTCGTGGAGCGGCAGCCGGACCAGCGACTGCAGGATGCCGGTGAGGGCGCGCCGGATCTCTTCGGGCGTCAGCTCGGCGGGGGAGTGCTCCGGCCAGGGGATCGGCCCGCGCAGGTCCTCGCGGCCGCCCGCCCGGGCGAACATCATCTCGCGCGGCGCGATGAGGTTGTCCCACACCCCGTTCGCGTTCCCGGGGAACGGGATGCGCCGCATGGTGTCGGGCAGGTTGTGGTAGATGCCGGGGATGAAGCGGAAGCCGTGCTCGGCGGGCAGCGGCCGGCGCCCGCCCCGGGCGCTGCCGGGCACGTCCATGCTGCGCGCCTTGCCGCCGAGCGCGCGGCGTTCGTACACGGTGACGGCGTAGCCGCGCTCGGCGAGTTCGTGCGCCGCGGTCAGCCCGGCCACCCCGCCGCCGAGCACGGCGACGTGCCGGCCGTTCGGCGCGGCTCCGGCGCCCGATCCCGTCGCGGCCGTCGCGGCAGCCGCCGGCGCGGCGGTCAAGCCCGCCGACAGGGCTCCGCCGGCCGTGGCGGCCGCGGTGCCCGCGATGAACGTACGTCTGGAACTTCCTGTGCTCACCATCGAGGTGCCGCCCCTTCGTTCCCTTGTTACCACTGGTAACGGTCGCGTCCGGCGCAGGAGCCTAAGGGGACCGGGTGGGGCGCGGAAGGCCGGGAAAGTACCCGAGCGCACTATGGCGCGAAAGGGTCGCTCCGGCGCGCACTGTGGGAACCTTGACTCCACGTCACGGGGAAAAGGAGCCGGTGCATGCCGAGTGAACCGCTGTCACAGAAGGAGATCGAGGACCGGTTGCGGGAACTCCCCGGCTGGGCCTTCGAAGACGACCGGATCTTCCGGACCTACCGGCTGGGCACGCACTTCGCGGCGAGCGCCCTCGTCGCCCACATCGCCTCCGTCCAGGAGGAGTTGAACCACCACTCCGACCTGACCCTCGGCTACAACACGGTCCGGCTGTCGGTGAACAGCCACGACGCGGGCGGTGTGGTGACGGCGAACGACTTCGCCCTCGCCGAGCGCGTCGAATCCCTCGCCCCGGCCCACGGCGCGAGCTGAAGCCGCACCGCGTGCCGGGCCCCGAAGAGGCCCGGCACGCGGCTGCGCACGCCGCACGCCGCACGCAGCACGCAGCACGCCGCACGCAGCACGCCGCTCGGCGCGCCGGCCCGCTACACCCGCTCCAGGCGCCACCACTGCGCCGGGGAGTCGGTGTCCTCGCCCTGGCGGGCTCGCCCCTCGCCGTCGGCCTCCAGCGGCAGACCGCTGATGCACGCGATCAGGGAGACCACGCCCGGATCGTCGAGGTGCTCCTCGACGATCCACTCCTGCGCGCCGAAGGCGTTGGCCACACCTGCACCCGGGCGCCGCTGTCCGTGGAGGCGTTCGCGACGTCGAGGCGGCGCTCGTTGTCCTCGCTCACGACGTGGAAGATCCCGCCGCCGCTGTGCACCGGCGAGATCCGCCACCGGCGGGCCGCCTCCGGCGCGGGCGGCCCGTCGGGGCCCACCCGTACCCGGGAGGCCCCCTCCAGCTGGAGCACCAGGCCGCTGTCCACGTTGCGGATCCGGTAGAGCCCCTCGGAAAGGTTCACGCGGGCCCCGCTCACACGTCGAAGACGGCCGGGTCCGGACCGATCCGCCGGGCCGCCGAGCCCGCGCCCAGGGCGTCCAGCGCGGCGACGTCCTCGGCGTCCAGCTCGAAGCCGAAGACGTCCAGGTTCTCCCGGATCCGCGAGGGGGTCACGGACTTGGGGATCGCGACGTTGCCGTGCCCCAGGTGCCAGCGCAGCACGACCTGCGCGGCGCTGCGCCCGTGCTTGGCGGCGATCGCGGCCACCACCGGGAGCGTCAGCAGCTCCTTGCCCTGGCCCAGCGGGGACCAGGCCTCGGTGGTGATCCCGCGCTCGGCGTGCAGCGCGCGCAGCTCGTCCTGCGGGAACAGCGGGTGCAGCTCGATCTGGTTCACGGCCGGCACCAGCGCACTCGCCCCGGCCAGCCGGTCCAGGTCCGCCGGGCGGAAGTTCGACACGCCGACCGCCCTGGCCCGGCCGCTCGCCGCGATCTCCTCGAAGGTCCGCCAGATGGAGACGAAGTCGTCGCGCATCGGGCGCGGCCAGTGGATCAGGTACAGGTCGACGTGGTCGAGGCCCAGCTTGGTGAGCGAGTCGTCGAAGGCGCGCAGCACCGCGTCCCGGTTCCAGGTCTGCTTCGGGCCGTTCCACAGCTTCGTGGTGACGAACAGCTCCTCGCGCGCCACCCCGGAGGCGGCCAGGCCCCTGCCGGTGCCGGCCTCGTTGCCGTAGACGGCCGCCGTGTCGATGCTGCGGTAGCCCGCCTCGAGCGCGGTCGCGACGGCCCGCTCCGCCTCCGCGTCCGGCACCTGCCAGACGCCGAAGCCGAGCTGGGGCATCAGCGTTCCGTTGCTGAGCTTGACGGTGGGGACCTGGTTCACGTCTGGTCGTTCCCTCTGGTCGATGGGCGGCGTCGTACGAGGGGCGACAACCGGCCCCTCGTACAACGTATTCCCGCCACCCCCGGACGGATCACGCCGTCCCGAGGTACGCCTCCCGCACCAGCGGGTCCGCCCGTACCGCGGCCGGCGGCCCCTCGGCGAGCACCGACCCGAGGTCCAGTACGACCACCCGTGCGCACAGGTCCATCACGAAGGCCACGTTGTGCTCGACCAGCAGCACCGCACAGCCCTCCTCCCGCGCGAGGCGCCGCACCACCGCCGCCAGCCGCTCGCGCTCGGGCGCCGACATCCCGGACGCCGGCTCGTCCAGCAGCAGCACCCTCGGCGGATCGGCCACCGCCCGCGCCAGCTCCACCATCCGGGCCTGCCCGACGGGCAGCCCGCCGGCGTACGAGGCCCCCAGCGCGCCGATCCCGCAGCCGGCCAGCACCCGCTCACCGTGTTCCCGGCGCGCCCGCTCCCGGGACCGCCGGGCCGGGAAGGCGACCAGATCGGCGGCCAGCCCGCCCCCGCCGCCCCGCCACTCCTGCGCGACCAGCAGGTTGTCGGCCACGCTGAGCTGGCCGAAAAGCTGCTGGCGCTGGAAGGTCCGGCGCATCCCGTGCCGGGCCCTCCAGACGGGGGAACGGCGGGTGATGTCCACCCCGTCCAGCAGCATCCGCCCCTGGTCGGGCCGCCGGATCCCCGACAGCACGTCGAACAGCGTGGTCTTCCCGGCCCCGTTCGGCCCGATCAGCCCGCACACCTCGCCCGCGCGGACGCCGAGGTCCACGCCGGTCAGGGCCCGGACCCCGCCGAAGCGCACGCCGACGCCCCGGGCCTCCAGTACGTATCCGCTCATGTCGCCATCCCCAGGTAGGCCTCGGTGAGCCGGTCCGCCTCCACCTCGGAGCGCGGGCCGCACCAGGAGACGCGGCCCTGGGAGAGGTAGGCCACGGTGTCGGCGATCCCGAGGATCTCTGCCGCCTTCTCCTCCACCAGGAGCAGCGCGGTCCCGGCGTCGCGGAGTTCGGTGAGCAGCGCGTACACCTCCTCGACCACGCGCGGGGCCAGCCCGAGCGAGGGCTCGTCGGCGATCAGCACCTCGGGCGGCCGCTGGAGCAGCGGGGCCAGCGCCAGCATCTGCTGCTCCCCGCCGGACAGGGCCCCGGCGGCCACCCCGCGGCGTTCCGCTAGGCGCGGGAAGCGGTCGTATACGGCGGCCCGGGCGGCGGGGTCCCGCAGGTACAGGGCCAGGTTCTCCTCGATGGTGAGCCCGGGGAAGATGCCACGGCCTTCGGGAGCGAGCACCACGCCGGACCGGGCCCGCTGCACGGGCCCGTCGCGGGTCGTGTCCCGCCCGTTGACGAGGACCGCCCCCGCGGTGGGGGCCAGGGCCCCGGCGGCCACCCGGCAGGCGGTGCTCTTGCCGGCGCCGTTGGGTCCGAGCACGGCGAGGATCTCCCCCCGGCGCACGGCCAGCCCGACACCGTGCAGCACGAGCCCACCGTCATACCCGGCCGCGACCCCGCGCAACTCGAGCGCCGGCCCACCGGGGCTCCGCCCGACAGAATCGGGGCTCCGCCCCGGACCCCGCTCCTCAAACTCCCCCAGACTCCGTCCGGGGGGACCCCCAGGAGGGGCTGGACTCTGGCTGCTGTCGGCCGCCTGGCGGGGCTGGATTGCGCGGAGCGCAATTTCAGCCCCGCCTGGGGGCACCTCCCAGCGGTAGCTGGGGGAGTTTGAGGCGCTGGGGGTACCCCCAGCGGTAGCTGGGGGAGGGTCCGGGGGCGGAGCCCCCGAAGGGGCCGGGGCAGGGCCCCGCCCCCCGGCCTTGCGCTTCGCACGGCGGACCGGGACGGCCGCGCAGTAGCCGTCGGGATCGTTGGCCAAGGCCAACCCCGCCAGGCCGAACAGGATCACCGGCAGATGGGCCGAGGCCGTCACGTAGTCCGCCAGCACCCGCGGGGCAACGGCGAACACCAGCCCCGCCACCACCGCGTACTGCGGCCTCCGCACACCCGCCGCCACCACCACCGCCAGCCACACCAGCCCCGTCATCGCCGTGAAGTCCGTGGCCGTGATGCGGGTGTTGAACGACGCGTACATCACCCCGCCGAACCCGGCCAGCCCCGCCGACAGCGTGAACAGCAGCAGCTTCGTCCGCAGGACGGACACCCCCGAGGCCATCGCCGCCGCGGGCGCCGACCGTACGGCCAGCATCGCCCGCCCCGACGGGGACCCCCGCAGTGCGCTGAGTCCGGCGGCCACCACCGCGACCACGACCACCAGGGCCACCCCCAGCGCCCGGTCGTCGGACAGGTCCACCGGCCCGAACACCGGCCGCGGGATCGGCCATCCGGAGTCCCCGTTGCGCAGCCACCGCAGCTGGAACAGCACCTGGTCGGCGAGGAACGCCAGGGCCAGCGTGGCCAGCGCCAGTGACCGGCCGCCCAGCCGCAGCGCCGGCAGCGCGACCAGCGCCCCCAGCACGGCGGCCACGCACGTCCCGACCGCCAGCGCCGCCACGAACGGCCAGCCCCGGCTCATCATCAGCCCGGCGACCAGCGCCGCCCCGGTCACGAAGGTGCCCTGGGCCAGCGAGACCATCGCCCCGAGCCCGGTCACCACGGTGAAGGACATGAACACCAGCCCGATGGCCAGCCCCTGCGCCAGCAGCCCGCTCCAGAACGGGGTGGTCACGGTGTAGAAGGCGACGCACAGGGCCACCGCGCCCGCCGCCCACACCCCCCACCGCCGCCCCCACGCGGCCCCGGCCAGATGGTCGACCGGCGGCGCGTCCACGGCCGCCACCCCCGCCGCCCGCGCCCGGCGCGTCATCACCAGCAGGCCCGCGAACAGGATGAGGAACGGTACGGCCGTACGGAAGCCGGTGATGCCCTCGGCGAAGGAGGCGTACCCGGCCACCAGGTTCTGCAGCACCCCGAGCCCCAGCCCGCCCGCGAAGGCGAGCGGCACGGAGGCGAACCGTCCGATGACCGCCGCCGTCGCCGAGACGAACAGGAACAGGGTGAAGTCGTGCGCGGACAGCCCCAGCAGCGGCGTCGCCAGCACGCCCGCCAGCCCGGCCAGCGCCGAGGCGATCATCCAGGCCACGGAGGAGAGCCGGTCGGCGCTGATCCCGCGCAGCTCGGTCAGCGTGCGGTTGTCCACGGCGGCCCGCAGCAGCAGCCCGAGCCGGGTGTGCCGCATCAGCACCCACAGGGCCACCGCCACCACCGCCGTCACCACCCAGGTGATCAGCTGGTCGGAGTCGATGCCGACGCCCTCCGCGAGCTGCCAGGACTTCGCCGGGCTCGGCCCGACCCCCGGCAGCCCGAACTGGTTCTCGGCGGGCTTCACGGGCGCGCCCGCGTCCGCCAGCAGCTCCACCGCCCACAGCCCGGCCGCCGGCAGCGCCACCAGCAGCCCGATGGTCGCCACGATCTGCGCCGTCTCGCCGACCTGCGCGAGCCGCCGGAACATCAGCCGGTCCAGCCCCCAGCCGAGCCCGGGGGCCAGGACGAACACCACGAGCAGCGCCGTGGGGACCGCCGGCCAGCCCAGGCCCGAGTGCAGCTCGTAGAAGGTGAGCGCGCACAGGTAGGCGGTGGCCCCGTGCGCGAAGTTGAACAGCCCGGACGCCGAGTACGACAGCACCAGCCCGGTGGCGAGCAGTGCGTACAGGGCGCCGGAGACCAGGCCGCTCAGGACGAAGCCGAGCAGATCTCCCATGCCGCGGCCCTACTTGAAGGGGATGGGCTCGTGGCACTTGAACGGGACGGAGACCTCGTACGCGCCGTTCTTCAGCTGTACGAGCGCCCCGCAGCCGAAGCTGTCCTTCTGCCCCTTGGGCTCCGCCCGGTCGCCGACGAGCGTGCCGGTGTCGGAGAAGCCCTGCGCGGCGGCCTGGAAGGACTCGACGGTCAGGTCCTTGCCGGCCTTCTGCGCGATGGAGACGAAGAGGTCGGCCGACATGTAGCCGGTCAGCATGTGCATGTTGAGCGGCACGTCCTGCCCGCCCGCCGCGGCCTTGATGTCGGCCTTGAACTGGGCCATCTTCGGGTTGTCCGACTCGAAGGGCTCGAACTGGAGCAGCACGTGGACCCCGTCGAGCGCCTGCTTGGTGGCGTCCTTGGCGAGCAGGCCCGGGTCGTAGTCGGTGGGGTCGGACAGCAGGCCCTGGTAGCCGCCGCGCTTGAGCGCGGTGAACAGCCCGATGTTGTTGGGGGTCTGCATGACGGAGACCACGGCGTCGGGCGCCTTGCCGCCGTTGCTGCCGAGGATCTCCTTCACGTACGCCGACCAGTCGCTGGGCACGGCGGTGCCGGGCACGGAGGCCTTGGCGTAGGAGACGGTGAACCCGGCGCTGGCGAAGCCCTGCTGGAAGGTGCGGATGCCGAACTTCCCGGCGTCGCTGTCGTTGGCGATGATCGCCACGGACTTGCCCTGTGCCCCGCCGAGGAGCTGGGAGATGCCCTCGGGCCAGGTCTGGTTGATGGTGCCGCCGGGGGTGGGGACCAGGCAGCCGTTGAAGCCGTAGATGTACTTGGGTCCGCAGAAGGAGGGCAGGGTGCCCCAGCCGAAGGTGGGGACCTTCTCCTGTTCCAGGAAGTCGGCGCCGGAGAAGGTCACCGAGCTCATGGGGGCGACCGCGAAGACCTTGTCCTGCTGGACGAGTTTGCGGGCGGCCGCCATGTTCTTCGAGGGGTCCTGGCCGTCGTCCTCCGCGCCGAGGTAGTCGATCTTCCGGCCGTTGACGCCTCCCTCGGCGTTGGCCCTCATGTAGCGCGCCTTGGCGCCGAGATCGGTGTCCTTCTTGCTGTAGCCGCTCGCGCTGGTCATCGACACGATGCCGCCGACCTTGATCGACTCGGCGGTCACCCCGCGGCGGTCCCCGGGCGTGGCGCCGGGCTTGCCGATGTCGTTGCCGTTGGTGGAGGCGGAGTTGCAGGCGGAGACGAGTGCGAGGACTGCCGCCGCGGCGGCAAGGGTGCGGATCGGTCGCGACATCTGGGGATCCCCTCCGGTCGGAATTCCCGCATTCTGTGCGCGACCTGACGCATCGTCAATATTGTTGGCAGCGGCGATATGACGAACCGTCAGGAGAGCTGGGCGGAGCCTCCGGGGCCGGGAACCGGCCTGCTCACGGCTGGTACAGGGCCGCGACCTCCATCGCGTACGCCTTCTCGATCGCCCGGCGCTTGAGTTTCAGGGAGGGCGTCAGCAGCCCCCGCTCCTCGCTGAACTGCTCGGGCAGCACCCGGAAGGTGCGGATCGCCTCCGCCTGCGAGACCAGGGTGTTGGCCGCCACCACCGCCCGCCGGACCTCCGCCGACAGGTCCGTGTCGTGCACCAGCTCCGCCGCCGGCCGCTGCGGCAGGCCGCGCATCGACAGCCAGTGCGCGATCCCCTCCGGGTCCAGCGTGATCAGGGCCGCGATGTACGGCCGGTCGTTGCCCACCAGAACGCACTGGGCCACCAGCGGATGCGAGCGGACCCGCTCCTCCAGCGCGGCCGGCTGCACGCTCTTGCCGTTGGAGGTCACCAGGATCTCCTTCTTGCGGCCCGTGATGGTCAGGTAGCCGTCCTCGTCCAGCCGCCCCAGGTCCCCCGTCGCCAGCCAGCCGCCGCGCAGCACCTCCTCCGTACCGCGCGGGTCGTTGAGGTAGCCCGAGAAGACGTGGCCGCCGTGCAGCCAGACCTCCCCGTCGTCCGCGATGTGCACCGTGCCGCCGGGGATCGGCGGGCCCACCGTGCCGTACTTGGTCGCACCCGGCGGGTTCGCCGTGGCCGCCGCGCTCGACTCGGTCAGCCCGTACCCCTCGAAGATCGTGATCCCGGCCCCGTCGAAGAACAGCCCGAGGCGGCGCGACATCGCCGATCCGCCCGACATGGCGTGCCGCACCCGGCCGCCCATCGCCGAGCGGACCTTCCCGTACACCAGCTTCTCGAAGACCTGGTGCTCCACCCGCAGCCCCGCGGAGGGCCCCGGCCCGCTGCCGAAGGCCTTCTGCTCGCGCGCCTCCGCATACCGCACGGCCGTCTCCACCGCCCGGTCGAAGGGACCCGTGCGCCCCTCCGCCTCCGCCTTGCGGCGGGCGGCCGCGAAGACCTTCTCGAAGACGTACGGGACCCCGAGCACGAAGGTCGGCCGGAACGCCGCCAGGTCCGGCAGCAACTCGGCCGCCGTCAGCTGCGGCTGGTGACCGAGCTTGACCCGCGACCGGATGGCGGCCACCTCCACCATCCGCCCGAAGACGTGCGCCAGCGGCAGGAAGAGCAGCGTCGACGGCTGCTCGCCCGGACCCGCCTGGAAGACGGACTCCCAGCGGCTGACCATCGTGTCGGCCTCGAACATGAAGTTGGCGTGCGTGAGCACGCACCCCTTGGGCCGCCCGGTGGTCCCCGAGGTGTAGATCACGGTCGCGACCGCGTCCGGGGTCACCGCGCCGCGATGACGGTGCACGACGTCCTCCGCGACCCCGCGCCCGTCGGCGACCAGCGCGTCCACGGCCCCCGCGTCGAGCTGCCACAGCAGCCGCAGCCGGGGGAGCCGGTCGACGACCGAGCCCACCGTCATGGCCTGGTCCTCGTTCTCGACGACGCAGGCCGTGCACTCGGAGTCGTGCAGGATCCACTGCACCTGCTCGGCGGAGGAGGTCGGATAGACGGGCACGGGCTGGGCGCCGATCGCCCACAGGGCGAAGTCGAAGAGGGTCCACTCGTAGCGGGTACGGGACATGACGGCGACCCGGTCACCGAACCGCACCCCCTGGGCCAGCAGCCCCTTCGCGAGCGCCAGCACCTCGGCGGCCAGCTCCCCGGAGGTCACGTCCCGCCAGACGCCGCCGGTCTTGCGGCCCAGGACCACCCGGCCCGGTTCCTCGTGCGCATGGCGGAAGACGGAGTCGGCCAGACCGCCGACGGGCGCGCCCGTGACGACAGGTGGGACGGTGATCTCGCGCAAGGCCCCGCTCCTCTCCGTACGGCGCGGCGACGCTACCCCACGCCGAACGGCAGTTGATCAGCCTGCGCATACCTCCACAAGACCTCCTCAGCGGGGTTCCGCGCGCGGGTCACGCCGTACGGCTCAGCCGGTCCGCCCCCGAGAGGATCGCCGAGGCCAGCGCCTCGGCGGCGGCCGGCACGCGGGCGCCGCGCAGCAGCGCGAACTCCACCGAGCCCAGCTCGGGCAGCCCGCCGACACGGACCAGCCCCGGCGGGATCAGCCCGCGCGTGTGGGCCATCACGCCCAGGCCCGCCCGGGCCGCCGCGATCAGCCCGCTCAGGCTGCCGCTCGTACAGGCGATCCGCCACCGCCGCCCGTCCCGCTCCAGCACCTCCAGGGCCCGCGCCCGGGTGATCCCCGGCGGCGGGAAGACGATCAGCGGCACCGGGCGCTCCGGATCCACCCGCAGCCCCTCCGCCCCGATCCACACCATCCGGTCCCGCCACACCAGCCGGCCCCGCTCGTCGCCCGGCCCCCGCCGCTTCGCCAGCACCAGGTCGAGGCGCCCCGCGTCCAGCCGCTCGTGCAGCGTGCCCGACAGCTCCACCGACAGCTCCAGGTCCACCTCGGGATGCTGGTGCCGGAACCCCTCCAGGATCTCCGGCAGCCGGGTCAGCACGAAGTCCTCCGAGGCCCCGAACCGCAGCCGCCCCCGCAACCGGGTCCCCGTGAAGAAGGCCGCCGCCCGCTCGTGCGCCTCGAGGATCGTGCGCGCGAAGCCCAGCAGCGCCTCGCCGTCCTCCGTCAGCTCCACGCTGTGCGTGTCGCGCAGGAACAGCGGCCGGCCCGTCGCCTCCTCCAGCCGCCGCACGTGCTGGCTGACCGTGGACTGCCGTACGCCGAGCCGCCCGGCGGCCTGCGTGAAGCTGAGCGTCTGGGCCACCGTGAGGAACGTGCGCAGCTGGACGGGGTCGTACATACCGTCCACGCTACCGCGCCCATCACGGATCGCGATGACAGTGAGTGTGGTGTGCGGGTTTCCCGATCACCACGCCACCCCCGACGATGGGAGGGAGACCGTCCCCCAGAGGAAGTGAGCACCCCGCGCATGCGACGCCCGCACCTCCCCGCCTGGCTGCCCCTGGACCCGTACATCCTGGCGCTCCTCGGCACCGGCGGCCTCGCCGCGCTGTTCCCCGCCCGCGGCGCGGCCGCCACCGTCGCCGGCGGCGCGTCCACCGCGGCCGTGGCCCTGCTCTTCTTCCTCTACGGCGCCCGGCTCTCCACCCGCGAGGCCCTCGACGGCCTGCGCCACTGGCGGCTGCACCTCACCGTGTTCGCCTCCACCTTCCTCCTCTTCCCCCTCCTCGGCCTCGCCGCCGGGGGCCTGGTGCCCGGAGTGCTCACCCAGCCCCTCTACAGCGGCCTGCTCTTCCTCTGCCTGGTCCCCTCGACCATCCAGTCCTCGGTCGCCTTCACCTCGATCGCCCGCGGCAACGTCCCGGCCGCGATCTGCGCCGGCTCCTTCTCCAGCCTCGCCGGCATCCTCCTCACCCCCCTCCTCGCCGCGGCCCTGCTCGGAAACGGCGCGGGCGGCTTCTCCCTGGACTCCCTCTTCAAGATCGTCCTCCAGCTCCTCCTGCCCTTCCTCCTCGGGCAGTTCCTGCGCCCCTGGGTCGGCGGCTTCCTCGTACGCAACCGGTCCGTCCTCGGCTACGTCGACCGCGGCTCGATCCTGCTCGTCGTCTACGCCGCCTTCAGCGTGGGCATGGTCGCCGGGATCTGGCACCAGGTGAGCATCGCGCGGCTCGGCGCCCTGATGGCGGTGGAGGCCGTCCTCCTCGCCGTCATGCTGCTCGTCACCTGGTACGGGGCGAAGCGCCTGGGCTTCGGCCGGGCGGACCGCATCGTCATCCAGTTCGCCGGGTCGAAGAAGAGCCTGGCCGCCGGACTCCCCATGGCCAGCGTGCTGTTCGGGCCGCAGGCGAGCCTCGCGGTGCTGCCGCTGATGCTGTTCCACCAGATGCAGCTGATGGTCTGCGCGGTCCTCGCCCGGCGCCGCGCCGCCGATCCGGTGGATCCCGAACCCGCCGCAGACCGTGTGGCGGAGGTCTCGCCCGCGTCCCAACAGCCCACCGGTCAGGCTCGATAACGTTCGGTGGTGACCTGGATACGTCCGAACGGCGCCCACGCCGAACGCCCCTGCACCCTCGTGGTCTGCCGCGGCTGCTGCTGCGGCGACCCCCGCAAGAACCCCGGCACCGACCATGCCGGGCAGCTCGCCCGGCTGCGCGAGGCCGCGGCCGCCTCCGGGGGACGGCTGGCCGTCCGTACGAGCGAATGCCTCGGGCCGTGCGCCCAGGCCAACGTGATCGTGGTCCAGCCCACCACCGAGGCCCGCCGCCGCGGAGCCCGCGCGGCCTGGTTCGGCTGGGCCCTGGACGACACCGCCACCGACGAGATCATCGCCTGGGCCGAATCCGGCGGCCCCGGCACCACACCGGTCCCGCCCGCCCTGGACCTGCTCCGCATCACACCGCCGGCCCCCGCCCCGGCCGCCCGCGCCACGCGCCGCACCCGCCGCGGGCGTTGAGCCGGCGGCGGCGCGACGGGGATGGGGACGGGAACGGGGACGGGGACGGCGACGGGGGCGCCTGCGGCCGCCGACGGCATCAGCGGCGGCGGCCCGGGGATCACACCGTGATGCGTTCCTCGCCCGCGTAGATGTTCATGTCCGGGCCGCGCAGGAAGCCGACCAGGGTCAGGCCCGTCTCCAGGGCCAGGTCCACCGCCAGCGAGGACGGGGCCGAGACCGCCGCCAGGATCGGGATGCCCGCCATCACGGCCTTCTGGGCGAGCTCGAAGGAGGCCCGGCCCGACACCAGCAGCACCGCGCCGGTCAGCGGCAGGCCGCCGGACTGGAGCGCCCGCCCGACGATCTTGTCCACGGCGTTGTGCCGGCCCACGTCCTCGCGCAGGTCCAGCAGCTCGCCACCCGCCGAGAACAGCCCGGCCGCGTGCAGCCCGCCCGTGCGGTCGAAGACCTTCTGGGCCGCGCGCAGCCGGTCCGGCAGCGCGGCCAGGAGATCCGCGGAGATCCGTACGGGGTCGGCGGCCGGCGTCGGGAAGCGGGTCGCCGTGCGGACCGCGTCCAGGCTGGCCTTGCCGCACAGGCCGCAGGAGGAGGTGGTGTAGACGTTCCGCTCCAGCGTGATGTCCGGCACGGGAACCCCGGCCGCCAGCTGCACATTGACCACGTTGTAGGTGTTCGTGCCGTCCTCGGCCGCCCCCTCGCAATAGGTGACGGCCCGCACGTCCGAGGCCTTGGCGAGCACGCCCTCGCTCACCAGGAAGCCCACCGCGAGCGCGAAGTCGTCCCCGGGGGTGCGCATCGTGATGGCCAGCGGTTTGCCGTTCAGCCGTATCTCCAGCGGCTCCTCGGCGACCAGAGTGTCCGGGCGGACCCCCACCGCGCCGTTCCGGATCCGGACGACACGACGACGCTCGGTGACCCGTCCCATGGCGATCAGTCCACCCCTTCGGTTTTTTCTTGCGGTTCTCGCACGTGTCCGACAACCTCATTGTCGCGGTTCCGCTTCCTGCACCCTCCCCGGCTGCCGGATCCTCGGGAATCTCCAAATTCCGGCACCGGAATCCTGTCGGGTCACGCGCACACGTACCCACCAGTAGCAGGCAAAGCTGGGTGATCCTGACTTCCGTACGAGGGGGGACCCCGCCCATGACCGGTTCACGCGTGGTGGCGCTAGGGCACTACCAGCCCGCGAAAGTGCTCACCAACGAGGACCTCGCGGCCATGGTCGACACGACGGACGAATGGATCCGGTCCCGGGTCGGCATCAAGACGCGCCACATCGCGGGTCCGGACGAACCGGTGGACGAGCTGGCCTTCCAGGCTGCGGGCAAGGCCCTGGCCGGCGCCGGCCTGACCCCGGACGACATCGACATGGTCCTGGTCGCCACCTCCACGGCCATCGACCGCTCGCCCAACATGGCCGCGCGCGTCGCCGCCAAGCTGGGCATGGGCGGCGGCCCCGCCGTCATGGACATCAACGTCGTCTGCTCGGGCTTCACGCACGCCCTGGCCACCGCCGACCACGCCATCCGGGCCGGATCCGCCTCCCGCGCCCTGGTCATCGGCGCCGACAAGATGACCGAGATCACCGACTGGAGCGACCGCAGCACCTGCGTGCTCACCGGCGACGGCGCCGGCGCGGCCGTGGTCGAGGCCTGCGACGAGCCGGGCATCGGCCCGGTGCTGTGGGGTTCGGTCCCCGAGATGGGCAACGCCGTACGGATCGAGGGCTCGCCGCCGGTCTTCGCGCAGGAGGGCCAGTCCGTCTACCGCTGGACCACCAGCCAGCTCCCGCCGCTCGCCCGCAAGGTGTGCGAGAAGGCCGGGGTCCTCCCGGAGGAGCTGGCCGCGGTCGTCCTGCACCAGGCGAACCTGCGGATCATCGAGCCGCTCGCCGCCAGGATCGGCGCGGTCAACGCCGTCGTCGCCCGCGATGTCGTCGACTCGGGCAACACCTCGGCCGCCAGCATCCCGATGGCGCTGTCCAAGCTGGTGCAGCGCGGCGAGATCCCGACCGGAGCCCCCGTACTCCTCTTCGGTTTCGGCGGGAACCTTTCCTACGCGGGCCAGGTCATCCGCTGCCCCTGACCCGGGCGAGACGCACCGTATCGCCATGCCCGCCGAGACATGCGTGCAGGTCAGCACGGCGTGGCGGACAGCAGCCGCTCGGATAAGTGGTCGGAGCCCCGCCGATCCTTTGCTATTGTTGTCCATGTCGCCGCGGGAAACCGGGGCCGACCACCTGGTCCGGGTGGCGGAATGGCAGACGCGCTAGCTTGAGGTGCTAGTGCCCTTTATCGGGCGTGGGGGTTCAAGTCCCCCCTCGGACACCAGCAGAGACCCCAGTTGATCTGGGGTTTTTCTGTTTCTCCGGCTGTGGCGTGACCAACCACGTGACCAACAGCCGAGCGAACTTCCTGGTCAGACCAGGGATGACAGGCCGAGTCGGCCCGCACCGGAGGCGGCGAGCTTCCGCGCTCCGTCCCTACGTGAGTGGCCGTACCGGGCCATCGTGTAGCCCGGCGAGTGGTGCCGGACGTTCGCAGAGACCTCTACGGGGTTCTCCCCAGCCTCCAGGTCGTTCGTGACCTTGCTGTGGCGCCAGTCGTGAATCCGGAAGTCCTCCGGCAGGTGCAGGCGTGCCCGGAGGGTGCGCCACCGCGCCGAGACCTTCTCGGGGTCCTGGGGCCCCCGGCCTCACTCCGGTACAGCTTGAAGCCGTCCCGAGCGAACACCAGGTCGTGATCAACCCACGCGGGTCCGAGCCGTTCCCGCTCCTCGTCCTGGCGCTGCGTCTGCCACTTGAGCACGTTCATGACGCTCTGATCCACATAGATCCGCGCGTTGGCGTCTCCGTCCTTGGTCAGCTTCCGCAGGCGGTAGACGTTGCCTTCCTCGACTACCACCCAGCCCAATTCGATCGACCCCTCATCCCAGTGGACGAGGGACCACTTCATACCCAGGGCCTCACTGCGACGGACACCAGTCGCGGCGTAGACGGTCCACAGTGGGGCATCCCGGAGGCTGTGATGGGTCAGGCCGCCATCACAGGCTCGGTTGCCGCAGGGCTCCCACACCGAGCCCAGGAAGCGTGCTGTCTGCCCATTCCTCAGCCGACCAGCGCGGAGCGTGACGTGAAGCGCGCCACGGTCGTTCAGATGGACGCCTACCGCCCGACCCTGAAGCCCGTTCCGGTAGACGTGCCGGTGAAGCGGCAGGCCGCTCCGGTTTCCGATTCCAACCCGTTCCGCGCGCTGCTTTGAACGGTCCAAACAAACCAATGAAGCCCCGGCGAATCGCCGGGGCTTCTTTCGTTGCTTCGACTATGCGTGTGGGTAAGGCAGTTCGGGACGGGATCCGTTCGGGAAACAGGACGCCAGGGCTAGCGAGCTACGCTCGGTAGAGCGAAGGGCGCTCGGCAACCTGGTCGGGGCCGAGGCCGTCCACGGTCAGGTTGCCGGTCCACAGGTGGTCACGGTGGGCGCAGGTCGCTTCGAAGCTGACTCGCTTCCCGCCGGGCTCCAGCTTCCAGCCCTGGTCATGGAATTGGGCGATGCGGTCGCTGCCACAGACAAACGAGCGGGTTGCCTGGATCAGAATCCACTGTGCAAGTTCGGTGTCCTTGGCGGCGGGCCTGCCGCAGGTGCGGGCCATCTGCCAGAGCCGGGGCCATTCGACGCCGGGGCTCAGGGGGCCGATGACGGCCACCTCTCCGATCCGTCGTTCGTCAAGGTGGTGTGTGGCGTAGCCGAAGACCGCACCGAACATGGCGAACACCGTGATCCGACTGCTTCCGGTGAGGCCCTCGTCATTGCTGCTCATCTTTGGAACCCTTGGGTGTGGCGGTCCGGGCGCCTTAGACACGCCCGGACCGCTTCCGTTCAGTGAGAGTGGATCAGCAGCCGTCGCCGTCACCGCAGCACGCGGGCGGGTTGCAGTCCTTCGCCGCGCCCCACAGCCGGTCATCGACGTAGAAGCCAGCCGCCCTGACGCGGTCCACCACGGAACCGATCAGCGGACGGGTGCGGACGGTGGCCTTGGGCTCGTGTCCGAGGAAGAACCCGAACTGTTCGTCGCACCAGGCGGCGTACGCCTGTGTGTGGAGCACGAACGAGTGCCATCCGGGGTCCGACACCTTCTCGAACAGCTCGGGACTGACGAGGTCCCGCCCGTGCCGTAAGGCGACGGGGGATTCCAGCATGGTCGTCACAGTGAGATTCCCTCTCTCGACGGTTGGGGGCCGGCTACGCGGCGGGCGGGGGCGGGAACTTCTCTCCGCCGCCCTCGGTCTTGTCGCGGGGGTCAGTCATGCCTGCACCTCCTGATCTGCTTGACGGCCTGGTGAGGCCGTCTCCCGCCCTCAGCGGGCGGAAGTCTCCGTGACCCTCATGGCCTCGGCAATCTGCTCCACCACGGCGGCGGGGAGCATCCCCAGGTGCACGTACGGGAGGCCGTTGTAGGTGACCGTGGGCCGTATGCCACTCCCTGCCGCTTCGGGGATGCCGAGGGCGGCCAAGGCGGCCCGTATGGACTCGGCGGCATCAGTGGCTCGTGTCCGGCCGTCTCTCCAGGTCTGCATGTCCATCAGTGGCCGGTCCCGTGCATCCGCAGCAGGATGTTGCAGTCAGCGATCGTGCTGCTGTCCCGCTCCATCGCAGCGGCCTTCCGGAGCTGGCCCAGCCGCGCGCACTCGGGGCAACCAGCCACCGGCCGGGGCGAGGGGCGTTCCTTCCGCGTAGGCAGCATCACCGTTGGTTCGTGCCACCGATTCGGTTCCGTCTTCATTACGCCGTGCCCTCCCGATCGCTTCCGAGGTCGATGGAATGACCCTAGAAAGCGGGGGACGGAGCGGGCCACGGTCTTGCACGACCTTGCACGCGAACTAACCGAGGGACGTGATCGCATCCGAGATCAGAGCCCGAGCGGGTGCACCGTAGACAGCGAGCTTGGACAGCTCGGAGAACGCCTTGGCGTACGTGGCAACCTCGCTGGGCGCCGTGACGTTCACTGCGGCCGTGAGTAGCTCCACGCTCGCTTGGCGGCCGTCGAAGAGATAGAAGGCTTCCAAGGGCCAGACACGCCGCTGGGCCGTGAAAGGGATTACCCCGAGGCTCACGTTCGGAAGCGCCATGACAGCCAACAGGTAGCCGAGCTGTCCAGCCATGACGGCAGCGTCGCCAATGCGATAGCGAAGCACCGTTTCTTCCAACAGCAGTGCGAAGCGGTGGTTGCCGTCATGGAGCACGCGAGAGCGCTCGATTCGGGATGCTGCCGCCGTCTGCGAGTCGTCAGGGGTGCCTTGAAAGGCGGCAATGGTCGATAGCAGAGCTGCCGCGTACGCCTCGGTCTGGAGCATGCCCGGCACCACGTTCGAGCAGTACACGCGGAAGTGGCGGGTCTGCTCGTAGAGAGGGACAACCTCCTCCTGCGCCCGGCGCATGCCGTGCCGGTGCAGCTTTTGCCAGTGGACATACATCTGGTCTGCTTGGCGGTTCGCCGCGATCAGATCGTCGGTCTGGTCCTCCGCTCCGCACGCTTTGCACCAGGCGCGGATGTCGGCGGCCGATGCAGGGGTCTTGGCCCGCTCAATGCGGGACGACTTCGCGGGACTCCAACCGCACCGAAGAGCCAACTCATGCCCGGTCAGCTCCGCGTCTTTGCGTAGGCCCCCGAGACGGGCGGCGATGGCTTCACGGGCGGCCTGGGCGCTGGACGAGGGGGACGCAGACATGAGTGGGCTCTTCGTATTCCGTCAGGTCAGACCGTGAACTTCTCGTGCGGGATGCCGCGCTCCCAGACCGCCTCGAACGCAGCCGAGGCCAGCCGTGCCACAGCGGGCTCGGAACGAACCTCCCAGCCAGGCTCGGACCAGTTCCCATCACCGGAGAAGTGGTTGAAGAGCACGATCTCTCCGTCGAACACCCAGCAGTCGTTTCCGGGAAGCGCAATGTCCGAAGCCTGCCGCCTGGGCAGCCAGCGAACCTGCTCCCCGGCGTGAAGGTTGACCACGGTGCCGGCGTGCTCGTACCGGATGTAATCCGTTACCGGTTCCGATACGACGCGGGCACGGCGGACGGTCACTCCTCGGGCCACGGTGCTGCAAATCAAATCAACCCAGGGCGTCCAGTAGGTGGACGCCGGGTCAATGTCGCGCTGGCCCGTACGCTTCCAGGTCTCGAAGTCCTCGGCCTCATCCCCGACGCCGTACGAGTCGCGCAGCTCCAGGTGCACAGCCGAGTGCTTGGCTGCGGCCAGCAGCTCGTTGGGGCCCGGCTCGTTCTGTGACATCGCGCGCCTTCCTGGGCATCGGCACCATGCGGGCCGGAATCCGAATCACGGCTTCGTGCGGCGGGATGCCCGGAGCGTGCCCGGGAACCTCGAACGCTGCACACTCTGCCTCAAGCTTCTCGTCTGGCTTCAAGCCCTGAAGCACCAGCTCCCCCTTCTCCTCGTCCACCCATACGGTGGGGGAACCCTGCTGCCCGGTGTCTGGATCAATCCCGATGAACCGTAGTGCCATGACTGCCTCCGGTGTCGAGTGGCTTACGCCAACTTGCACGAGCTTCGTCCTGAGGGCACGGCAGCGTCAAGGTTGGCGAGCGTCTGCACGGTCGCTGGAGAGCGCTTCTCAGCCAGTCTGGAGACCCTGCTGTGAGGAGGCGCGGACTGGAATGGTCACGTGACCAACGCATGACCAACAGCGGTCCGAAACACCGAGAAACAGCAGGTGAGGGTGACCAACCGTGGCAGGCTCCGGATAGCCTCCACGGGGGTGTTCGTGCAGGTCAGTGAACTAAGAAGCTGGTGCCCGAGTGGAGAGTTCAAGTCCCCCCTCGGACACAAAAGAAGGACCCCGCTCCGGCGGGGTCCTTTTCGTTGTCCCGGGGACGACCCGCGGGCCGTCCGGTTCACGGGCTGTCCGGTTCACGGGCCCAGGACCACCAGGCCCGTCGGGGTGGCCAGAGTGCCCGGGGCGACCTGGGTGAAGGTGTGCGGCAGGGACAGGCACGGCCGGCCGGTGTCCGGGAGGGCGTCGAAGAGGTACGCCGCCGCGGACGTGGTGTCGCTGACCAGGTGGGGGCCGGCGGGGGAGCCGGTCGTCCCGGTCACCGGGGTGCGGAAGAGCCGCCTGAGGTGGCGCAGGGTCTCCGGGGTGAGCGGAGCCCGCCCCCGCTCGGGCCGGGGCGGCGCGGCCGGCGGCCGTACGCCCGAGGAGTCCGGGGTGTCCCCGGTGCCCGCCTGGGCAGGGGCCCGCTCGCCGGGCGGGGCGGCCGGGGCGTCCGGCGGGATCGCGCCCGACAGGAGCAGTGCGAGCAGTACCGGGACCGCCTTGCGGCGCAGCGCCTCGGTGGCCGCGGCCAGCCGGTGCGCATGGGCCGCGGGCAGCGAGAGCGCGAGGCTCCCGGCGGCGTCGCCGACCGCGATGGGGACCGCGGAGCAGACCACGCCGGGGGAGTACTCGAGCAGGTCGAAGACGGGTGCACCCGGCGCCACCGAGTCCAGGGCGGTGAACAGGGTGCGGCTGTCCGTGATCGTCCGCGGGGTCAGCCGGGCCGGGCGGTGCCGGGCCACGTGGTCGGCGCGGCGGTCGTGGTCGAGCTGGGTGAGCAGGCACTTGCCCACGGCGCTGGCATGGGCGGCGGCCCGGAAGTCCACCCACTCCCGCACCGGCGGGGTGCCGGGCCCGTCCGCCATCTGCGTGATGCGGACCTCGCCCTCCGCGTACCGGCTCAGGTAGACGGCGGCGCCCGCGCTGTCCCGGGCCAGGGCCAGGGTCCGCTGGAGCTGGCCCGCCAGACCGTGGCAGCCGGGGGCCGCGAGCCGGTCCAGGGCCGGTCCGCGCGCGTACACCCCCGCGGCCGGCCGGTACGCGTACTCCTCCTCGCACAGCATCGACAGCAGCGGACCGAGCGCCTCCTCGGTCAGACCCGACGCCCGTGCGAGCCGGGCGGCCCGCACGCCCAGGGGGTGCTGCTCCAGGACCCGTACGACGGCCAGCGCGCGCCGCGCCTCCGCCAGGGCCTCGCCGGTCCCGGCCTGGACGACGGTCCCGCGCGCCGCGGCCGTCAGCGCCGGGTGGCGCAGCGGCCCCGCCGAGAGGGCCGGTACGGTCACGGGCGCCGGGGCCGGGGCGGCGGCCGGGGCGTCCGCGACCGGGGCAGCCGACGGCCGGAACGCGGCCAGCACCCCCGGCAGCCCCGGCCGGGGCAGCGGCACCGGGCCCAGGTCGGGATCGTCCAGCTGGTCGACGTAGCGCAGGACCGCGGCCTGTGCGCAGAGCCGCACCTCCCGCAGGTCCCGGCGGCCGCCCGGCCGGAAGCCGCGGCGGCCCAGCTCGCGCGCCCAGAGCCGGGCGTCGTGGTGCTCGCCGCGCCGGGAGTGGTCGAGGAACAGGCAGTACGCGGCCGGGGCGGTGCGCGCCCGGCCCGAACCTGCGGCGAACTGCCACCAGAACCGCGCGCCTTCGCGCATCCCGGCCAGGTGCAGCAGACAGCCGAAGACGACCGCGCCGGCCAGATCGCTGTGCCCGCTGGAGAGGAAGGAGTCGAGCTGCGCTTCCGCCTTCGGCCCGCACACGGCGGCCAGGCAGGCGGCCTTGAGGTCGCGGCGGGCCCGCTCCGAGTCGAGCGGGCAGTCCCGCGCCGGGTCGCTCCAGCCGAACACCGACCGGCGGCGGGCGCGGTGTCCGGTGGCGGGCGCGTGCGGGGTGGCCCGCAGCAGCCGGGCCTCGGCCGCGCCCAGGTCGTAGTGCGGATAGCGGTCGCGGACGCCCGCCCGGGCGAGGAACTCGGCCAGGGAGCGGGGGGTCTGTTCGCCGTCCTGCGGTCGCCGGCGCTCGTAGGGCCTCATGATTCGGCTGATTCGGCCGGTCCGGCGGTGTCCGCGGAGGTGTCGAGCAGCCGGGCGAGGCGCCGGTGGGCCTGGCCGAGGTAGGAGCGGACCGTGGCCTCGTCGACGCCCATCAGGGCGGCGGCCTCGCCGGGGGTGCACTGGAGTCCGTACCGCAGCAGCACCGCGTCGCGCTGCCGCTCGGCCAGCCGGGAGACGGCGGAGTAGAAGCGGATGGTGTCGGTCAGCACCTCGTACTGATCGGCGTGGGCTTCCTTCAGGGCGGCCTCGAAGGCGCTGATGTCCACCGGCTCGGGCCGCTGCGGCTGCCAGGGGTGGCGCCGGTGCTGGCGTTCGACCAGGCACTGTTTGAGCACGGTCCACGCGTACGCGTCCAGCCGGTCCATGTGGAGCATGCGGAGCCACTCGCCCATGATCGAGTCGAAGGCGGCGTCCACCGCTTCCTCGGCCGCCTCGTCCGAGCCCAGCTGCAGATACGCGAAGCGCATGTATGCGGGCCGACGGTTGGCGTGGAAGGCCCAGTACGACAGGCGCGCCGTCGGATCCCACTGGCTCATGGGCGTCGGCCGCCGGCGTCGGCTCGGCAGTCCCACGGCCCCACCGGACTCCTCCGGTCCGCCATCGCTCACCGTTCCACCTCATCCCCTGTGCCGTGCACCAGGAAATCAGCGCGGGCGCACTCGGAGGGCGCAGAGAAGAAACCTGGAAATATTACGTTCGGTGATGATCGAGTCGTGATCGAGGGCGATCACGCAGGCGTTCAACCAGCGCGTATGCATATGCCTCTCGCAGATGGCAGTGCACGGCGGGTGACGGCCGCGGGACCGCGACACCTGTCGCACGCCCACCGGACGTCCGTCGCGCGCCCACCGGATGCCCGCCGGATGTCCGTCGCACGCCCACCGGATGTCCGTCCGCTGACCGCCGGTCGGGCGCGCGGCGGACCGGCTGTAGCATGGGCGCCATCGCGAGGGCCGTGACGCAGAGGTCACCACCCTCGCTTTTGTGTTACGTCCACCCAGAACAAATGCGGCGCGGGGCCTTTCGGCGGTTCGATACGATGAACCGCACTCACAATCCGTCACGTCACGTTGTACCGCACATACGAAATGGAGCATCCGAGGATGGCTCGACACCTGATCACCAGCGCGCTTCCCTACATCAACGGGATCAAGCACCTGGGCAACATGGTCGGGTCGATGCTTCCGGCGGATGTGTACTCCCGGTACCTCCGCCAGCGCGGCCACGACGTCCTCTACATCTGCGCCACCGACGAGCACGGCACCCCCGCCGAACTCGCCGCCAAGGAGGCCGGTCTGTCGGTCGCCGAGTTCTGCGCGCAGGCCCACGACGCCCAGAAGGCGGTCTACGACGGCTTCGAGCTGTCCTTCGACTACTTCGGCCGCAGCTCCTCGGAGCAGAACCGCGAGATCACCCAGCACTTCGCCCGCAAGCTCCAGGAGAACGGCTTCATCGAGGAGCGCGCGATCCGGCAGGTCTACTCGCCGGTCGACGGCCGCTTCCTGCCGGACCGCTACGTCGAGGGCACCTGCCCGCACTGCGGCTACGACAAGGCCCGCGGCGACCAGTGCGAGAACTGCACCCGCGTCCTGGACCCCACGGACCTGATCGAGCCCCGCTCGGCGATCTCCGGCTCCACCGAGCTCGAGGTCCGCGAGACCAAGCACCTCTTCCTGCTCCAGTCCAACCTGCAGCACGAGGTCGAGTCCTGGGTCTCCGAGCACGAGGAGGAGTGGCCGCAGCTGGCCTCCTCCATCGCCCGCAAGTGGTTGACCGAGGGCCTGCACGACCGCGCCATCACCCGCGACCTCGACTGGGGCGTCCCGGTCCCGGCCGACACCTGGCCCGAGCTCGCCGCCGAGGGCAAGGTCTTCTACGTCTGGTTCGACGCCCCGATCGAGTACATCGGCGCGACGAAGGAGTGGTCGGACCTGGACCCGGCGAACCGCGACTACAAGTCGTGGTGGTACGAGGCCGAGGACGTCCGCTACACGCAGTTCATGGCCAAGGACAACGTCCCGTTCCACACGGTGATGTTCCCCGCCACCGAACTGGCCACCCGCGAGCCGTGGAAGAAGGTCGACTACGTCAAGGCCTTCAACTGGCTGACGTACTACGGCGGCAAGTTCTCCACCTCGCAGAAGCGCGGCGTCTTCACCGACCAGGCGCTGGAGATCCTCCCGGCCGACTTCTGGCGCTACTTCCTCATCGCCAACGCGCCCGAGTCCGACGACTCCTCCTTCACGTGGGAGCACTTCGCCGCCACGGTCAACAAGGACCTCGGCGGCACCCTCGGCAACTTCGTCAACCGCGTACTGACCTTCTCCCGCAAGAAGTTCGGCGACGAGGTCCCCGCGGGCACCCCCGCCGGCGAGGCCGAGGCCAAGCTGGGCGAGCAGATCGCCGAGCTGCTGGCCGAGTACGAGGGCCACATGGAGTCCCTCCAGTACCGCAAGGCCGCGGCCGGGCTGCGCGCCCTGTGGTCGGCCGGCAACGCCTACCTGGACGAGAAGGCCCCCTGGCTGGAGGTCAAGACCGACCTGGAGGGCGCGGCCCTCACCCTGCGCACCGCGATGAACCTGATCCACCTCTACTCGGTGGTCTCCGAGCCGTTCATCCCGGCCTCGGCGCGCGCCATGCGCTCCGCGTTCGAGCTCGCCGGCGACACGGCCACCTGGGTCACCCCGGAGCAGGCAAGGTCGCTGGACGCGGTCCCGGCCGGCACGCCGTTCACCGTGCCGCCGGTGCTCTTCGCGCGGGTCACCGAGGAGGACCTGGAGTCCTACCGCGAGCGGTTCGGCGGCACCGACGCGGCCTGACGACCGTCCGACCGGAGGGGCGCGACCAGCCGTGGTCGCGCCCCTCCGGCGCACCCGGGCTCACATCGCCGCGCCCAGCACCAGGAAGCCGCAGATCAGCACGAAGAGGATGGCCAGCAGCGGCCAGACGAAGCGCAGGTACGTGTCGTAGCCGACCTTGGCCAGCGCCACACCGCCGATCGTCACGGCCGTCGTGGGCACCC
Organism: Streptomyces sp. NPDC058525; assembly: GCF_042719495.1. NCBI lineage: Bacteria > Bacillati > Actinomycetota > Actinomycetes > Kitasatosporales > Streptomycetaceae > Streptomyces > Streptomyces sp. NPDC058525. The sequence continues at coordinate 36,089 of NZ_JBHXNP010000049.1, read as the reverse complement.
ACAGGTTCATCCAGCCGCTGGCCGACTGCCAGGCCGTGACCACCACCGCGCGCGAGACTCCCGCGAAGTCCGCGAGCGGGGCCAGGATCGGCATGGCGAGGGTGGCGTGGCCGGAGGTGGAGGGGATCAGGAAGGCCAGCGGGAGGTTGACCACGAAGACGATCACCGCGAAGACCCCGGACGAGGTGCCCTGGACCACGCCCTCGATGGAGTGGAGCACGGTGTCGGTGATCTTCGAGTTGTTCATGATGACGGTGACCCCGCGGGCCAGCATGATGACCAGGGCCGGCGAGATGAAGTCCGCGGCGCCCTGGATGATCGTGGAGCTGAGCTTCGCCTCTCCCATCCGTGCCACCAGCCCCACCAGCACCGCCGCGCACAGGAAGAGCGCGGAGAGCTGCGGGAAGGACCAGTCCAGCTCCCAGGAGTACGGGGCCGCGTCCGCCTCGCCGGTCAGCGCGCCGGACCAGGGGACCACCGAGAAGATCATGAAGGTGAAGACCAGGACGAGCAGGACCAGCACGGTCCGGTGCAGACGGGTCAGCTCCGGTTCCACCTCGTCGGCTCCGGTGGCCTTCTGCTCGCGGTCGCCCGGCAGGAAGCCGCACAGGGACTTGGCCGGATCGCGCTGGACCCGCCTCGCGTACCGGACGACGTAGAGGATCGTCACCGCCGTCAGCACCACCCACATCGCGAACCGCAGCACGATGCCGTCGCCCAGCGAGATGTCGGCGGCCGAGGAGGCCACGCCGGTCGCGAACGGGTTCACGGTGGAGCACAGCACGCCGATGCCCGCACCCAGGATCGAGGCGCCGACGGCCACCAGCCGGTCGTAGCCGAGGGCCAGCATCATCGGCACCAGCAGGCCGTAGAAGCCCAGGGTCTCCTCGGCGAAGCCCTCCACCGTGCCGAGGACGGAGAACACCAGCATCACGGCGGCGATCAGCAGCGCCCCGCGGTCGCGCAGCCGGTGCGCGAGCCGGGCGATGCCGCGGTCCAGGGCGCCGGTGGCGAAGACCACGGTGATGAACGAGCCGATCGCGAGGACGAAGAGGAAGACGCCCGCGCTGCCGTACAGCTCGCCGGCGAAGCTCGGGCCGACCTCGCCCGTCTTGGCGTCCTGGATGCCGTACAGACCGTTGACGGGGGAGAGGAAGAGGTCGTTCAGCCGCTGCGTGAAGCTCTGCGTGTCGTCGACCCGGTGGTAGGTGCCGGAGACGGGGGCGCCGCCGGCGTCGCGGTCGTACTGGCCCGCCGGGACGAGGAAGGCCAGCAGCCACACCGCCACCGTGACGATCGCCAGGATCGTCAGCGCGCTGGGGAACGCGAACTTGCGGGGCGGCGCGGGCGGTTCGGCCTCGGGCGCGGGCACCGGGGGCGCGGTCGTCACCGGGGGGCTCCGGCCGTGCGCGCCTCGAAGCCGGGGCCGGTGTCGCCCGGGGTGACGGTGAGCGGGATCCCGAAGGGGCGCTGCGCGCGCAGGTGGTGCACCAGCGCGCCGAGGTGGGCGATCACGTTCGACTTGTCATCGGCGATGCCGCGGGCCCGCAGCCCGCCGCCGGGCACCGGGGTCGCGCGGAAGGGCGGGGAGAGCCACAGGGCCTCGTCGCCGGCCGACTGGACGTCGTAGTGCCCGTAGAGCAGGACGGTGGGCGCGTCCGGGCCGGGCGGGAATCCCGGAAAGGCGACCGACGGGATGGCCGCCAGCCGCTGCAGATCCGACCGCAGCCCGTCCATCAGGGCGTCGGCCCGGTGCTCCAGGCCGTCCGGGCGGGCCCGGCCGTCCGAGCCGTTCCGGCCGGCCGGGTTCGCCGGGCCCGCCGGGCTGGTTCGGCCGTCCCGTTCCATCCGCCACCGTCCCTCCTGCTGGTGCTCCGATCATGGGGCGGGGCGGGCGGCGGTGCCGTGGCGGACGGAGCCGGACGGGTGAGCCGGGTCAGGCGGTGACGGCCTTCAGCTCCTGATCGCCGTCGGAGTCCAGCGGCGGGTAGGTGACCGCGCCCCGCACGAGGCAGTCCTCGAAGAAGCCCAGGCAGCGCAGGTGGTAGGCGCGGGCCGCGTAGCCGAGGCTGATGTTGTGGCCGGCCTCCGGCTGCCGGTCGATGTGCACCCGGGGGGCTGCGGTGAGCCGCGACCTCAGCTCGGCGAGCGCGTCCCGGTCGAACCGCCACCACGGCTCGTGCTCGGCGAAGGTGAACCGCACGGGCACGCGGACGCGGCCCGCGGCGGCCCGGAAGACCTCGGGCCAGCGGACGATGTCCGCCTGTTCCCGGGGCGGGACGGGGGCCACGATCGAGGCGCAGGTGGTGAAGGTGCTGGGCGGGTAGAGGCGCAGCGGCCCCCAGCTGCGCCGGCCGCCCCTGGAGGCGCCCGTTCCGGAGAAGGCGTCCGGCGCGTAGCGGTGGCCGCACCCGGAGATCTCCATGCCGAGCAGGTCCGGCGGGGCGTGGTCGGCGGCGGTGAGCAGCGCGACCTTGCCGCCGAAGGAGTGGGCCAGCAGGAAGACGCCGGCCCCGGTCGGATACCGGGCGCCGAAGTCCCCGACCGCCGCGGCGAGGGCGGCCGCCTGCTCGGCGATCGTCCGGCCCTCGGGGTGCGCGGCCGCCGACCGGCCGTAGCCCGGCCGGTCCACGGCCACGACCGTGTACCCGAGGCGGGCCCCCAGGGTGAGCAGGGAGAAGTCGGGGAGGGCCTGGCTGTCGAAGTACCCGGCGCTCATGCCCGCCCCGTGCACCGCGACCACCGTGGCCCGCGGCGGGCCCCCGGACGGTGTGCAGAGCAGGGCGGACAGGGAGCCGTCGTTGGTGTCCAGGCCGATCCGGCGCACTCCCGGAGACAGCTCCTCGCGGGCGGTGCTCATGCCGGCACCGCCCCCCGGGCGGTCGGCTCGGCGCCGACGGTGATGACGTCCGTGTCCACGGGAGCATCCTGCGCTCGGATTGTCGTATTCATGACGTGACGCGCCGAACCCGGTCCGATCCGCTCCGTCGGCGATCTTGTCCGGTCGGCCGCGTGTCGAAGCAGGGCCGTGATCGTTTCTTCAGCCGTAAGCCCCATGAACCTCATGAGGCCCATCTGAAGCCGATCTGTGCTGCGGAAATCGGGAGGACGCGGTGACCGCTTGGCAGTACTTCGCCGGGGCGGGCCTGGTGGCGGCCCTCTGCCCGCTGCACGGCCATGTGGCGGTCGCGGGCGACGGGCACGGCCGCGGCGCCCGGGTCGACCTGTGCGTGCCGGGCGGCGGGCCGGGCCGGCCGGTGTTCCGGCCGCCCTCGGTACGGGCGGGCGTGCCCGGAGCCGAGCGGCCCACCGTGCACCACCCGGGGCGGTCCCCCGAACCGCCCGCGGCCGCGGACCGGACCGCGCCCCCGCGGCCGACGGGGGCGCCGCGGCCGACGGGGCCGGTGGGGCTCGCGGCGCCTTCCGCGGAGGCCCGGGCCGAGCTTCCGGAGCCGCCGGTGCCCGCGCCGGATCCGGGGTCCGGTCCCGGACCGGTCCGGGCGGACGCACCCGCCCCGCCCCGGCCCAGGGCCGCCGCCGCGCCCGCGAGCGCCTTCCACGTGCGTCCGTACCGCTCTGTGGCCTTGAAGCGGCGCGGCCCCGGCGGGATGTCCACGGTGATGCTGATGGTCGTCGTCACGACCCCGGCCGTGCTCGCGGCCGCCGCCCTGCGCCCCCGCTCCAAGGGCCGCGGCTGACCGCAGCCACCGCCGCCGCCCGCTCCGCGCGTCCACGCAACCGACCGTCCACCGATCCACCCACCGATCCGTCCACCGATCCACCACGGGAGAACCCACGTGTCCGAATGGCTGGTCCTGGCCATCGCCATGGCGCTCGTCTGCGCCCTCGTCCTCACCATCACCCTGATCCGGCACCGCCGGGCCGCCGACGACGAGGACACCAGCGAAACCCCCGATGTCATCGAGTACATGACCATGATGGTGGGCGTGGTCTACGCGATCGTGCTGGGTCTGGCCATCGCGGGCGTCTGGGAGGCGCGCGGCGCCGCCGAGGACAGCGTCCGCCGCGAGGCGCAGGCGCTGTACGAGGTCACCCAGCGCGCCGACGTCTACCCGGCGGCCGTCCGCGACCGGATCCGCGGCGAGGTGGACGCGTACGTCTCCCACACGGTCGCCGTGGACTGGCCGCTGCTGACCTCCGGCGAGAGCGCCTCGGCCGAGGGGGCGCAGCTGCTCGGCAAGCTGCGCAGCGACGTCACCCACCAGAGCCCCGCCACCGAACTCCAGGCGCAGGCCTACCAGCCGCTGCTGGACCACATCGCCGCCGCCGACGACGCCCGCCACTCGCGCACCCAGAGCTCGGAGTCCACGCTGCCGAGCGTGGTGTGGTTCGGGCTGCTGGTCGGCGGGGTGGTCACGGTCGGGCTGATCTTCACCCTGCAGATCCGCCGGTCGGGGCGGGAGCTGCTGCTGGCCGGGCTGTTCAGCGCCCTGATCGTGTTCCTGCTGTTCATGGTGTGGAGCTTCGACGCGCCCTACGGGCGGGACGGGACCGACTCCGCGGGGCCGTTCCAGGACCTGTTCCCGGCGACGGCGGTGGCCGCCGCCCGCTGAGCCTGCGGCCTCCGCGGCTCAGGCGCGGCCGCTCCCGGACAGCGCGGCCTGCTGCCGGACCGCCTGCACCACCGGCGAATGCCGCAGGGCGTGGGAGATCCGCAGCAGGTCGCGCGGCCCGTCCGCGGTGTCGAGCACGGTCTCCTCGCCGGCGCCGATGACCATGCCCTCGGGGTCCGCCGACCGGGCCTGAACGGCGGCCGCGACCATGGCCGCGTCGGCGACCGCGCGGGCGGCCGCCTCGTCCGCCCCCTCCGCGAGGGCCCGCTCGTACGCCCGGTCGCGCAGGGCCCGGTCGAAGTAGGGGCCCAGGTGCAGGAATCCGTCGTGGATGTCCGACTCGCGCTGGATCACGCGCAGCTCGGCCGCGGACCACCAGGCCATCTGCACGGACGGGGTGCCGGCGGGTGCGGAGATCTGCACCTCCTGCCACAGCGAACCGAGCTTGCGGTACGTCGCCCACGTCTCCCAGTTGTCCGACATGCGCTGGCAGACGAGCGGGAGCACGAAGCCGATCGCGCTGATCAGGGCTCCGACGGAGGCCAGCGGCGGGGCGACGAGGGTGCTGAGGAAGTCGAGGTCGTGGCCGGTCCAGCGGGCGATCACCGCGGTCATCTTGGTGGCGTCGTAGCTGAGGTTGAACATGTAGCCCGCGACGATGATCATCAGGCCGACCCGTAGCCAGCCGCGCACCTGGAGGGACCAGCGCCAGCACATGGCCACCATCACCACCGCGGCCACGTTGTGCGCCACGAGGTAGAGGGCGATCATCTCGCGGATGTACGGGGTGTTCGCGTAGTGGGTGTCCAGGTCGCGCAGCCGCTCCTCGGGGGCCTCGCCCAGGGCGAAGAGCACGACCAGGGCCACGATCACCAGGCTGTAGCCGAGGATCCAGCGCTGCGAGACGCGGCGGGTCTCCTCGGGCGGCCCGCCCCGCCAGTTGACGACCAGGACCAGGCAGGACGCGCTGAAGGCGGTGATCAGGCAGTACACCAGCGGGGCGGAGACGTTGGGCACCCCGGTCCAGCGGTTGACCGCCGCGATGGTGGGCGGGGCGGCGAAGGCGAACACGGCGCCGGCCAGCATCAGCAGCGCGCAGACCGACCGGAGGAGCGGATCGCGCCAGTTGTGGCGCAGGGCCGGCAGTTTGAAGGCGAGCGAGACCGCCATCGCGGCTGCCGGTATGTAGTAGTCCTGGCCGTTCAACGATCGTTCCTGTGCCCCCGGTAGCCCAGCGCGGCCTCGATCCGGCCCGCCAAATGGTCGCGCTGTGCCGGGGCCCGGTGGCTCGCCGACCCGGCGAGCCAAGTCCGACACCGGCTCCCCAGCAGTAAGCCGAAGGTCTCGGCCTCGGTCTCCTCCCGTACGTCGGCACGCGTGCGCGCGGCGACGCGGCGGACGGTCTCGCCGATGTCGGCCTCGTCGGACAGCAGCCGGGCGGCGACGGCGGCGCCGTCGACGTGATGGCTGCAGTGGCCGGCTTTCATGTGCCACAACTCGTGGCCCAGGATCACCAGCTGGTGGTCGGGTGCCGTGCGTTCCTCGATGACCACGAGATCGCGGTCCGCCATGTCGAGCCACAGACCGCTGGCCGTCCCCGGCGGGAACGAGGCCATCCGGAAATCCACCCGGCGGCCGCGGTGTCTGCTCATGCCCTCGCAGAGGGCGGCGTAGAGGTCCACGGGTTCCACGGGGGCGGTCAGCCGGATCCCGGCCACCAGCTCCCCGCACAACCGCCGCTGCTCTCTGCCTATGCTCACCGTTCTCCCCGTCGGCGCGGATCCGGATCAGGACTCAAGGATCAGACCCAGATGTTCGACTGGGTCAGGACTCGTTCGGTTTGACGCTTTCGAGGAGCATGTCCAGCCATTCGGTCACCTTGTCCCGGTGCTTGTCGCTGGGCAGTTGGGCGGCTCTCCAGGCGATGCCCCGCACACCGTGGTTCTGGAGGAGTCTTGCCAGCGGATCGCCTGCCGAAGCGGCCGCGGCCGGTACGGTTTCGCGCGCACGGCCCGCGAAGTCCTGGAGCAGCTGTTGCTCGGTGCGCTGGAGCGCGTCGGTGAGGGCGTCCGCGTCGTGGGCGGTGAGGAAGCCGGCGTGCACCCCGAAGAAGCGCTGGATCGCGTCACAGTGCTCCATGGTGGGGCGGCGGTCGCCGTTGATCAGGGCTCCGGCCTGCTGCCGGGACATCCCGGCGCCGTCCGCGATCTCCTGCTGCGTGTAGCGGCGGCCGTTGGGTTTGACCCGGGTGCGCCGCAGCAGGTCGAGGCGCTGGAGGAAGCGGGTCTGGAGATCGGGTTCGCCGGCGGGCCTGCCGTCGAGCAGGATCCTGACCACGTCCGTGGGTACGCCGGACGCCTCCGAGAGGCGCCGCAGGTCAAAGACCTGGTTCAGGTCGCGGCCCAGCTTGCCCGCGAGTTCGGCGACGCGCGTGACGGTGGCTGCCAGGGGTGCGTGGGCCACCGCGACGGGAGCCGGGAAGCCGTCTGTCACCAGGGGTTCTCCTAGTTCGCACGAAGTCGGTACGGGCACATGGTCGGCTTCTGGAATCTAGCCGCTATCGCACCGAAGGGCTAGAACGTGCCACAGCTGTGGCGGGAATGAGCTGTCAAGAGGCTGGAATTGCCACAATAGTTGACACTCGAATGAAGTCGGTAGCAGGATCGCCACACGGAAATGAAGATCCAGACCGTGAGGAGGGGGAGCTCTCGGTGCCACATCTCGCAGCGGTGGGCCCGGCCGATGGCCTCGCCCGAGCCGGTGAGGAGCGCCTGGCGGGCGAGGAGTCCGCACGCGGCGCCGTGCGGTCGGAGCGACGCAAGGAGATTTTGCGCCAGCGCCGCGAGGAACTGGGGCTGAGCCAGGAGGACCTCGCGGCTCGGCTGCGCATCAGCGTGCGCGCGTACGGCAATTGGGAACGCGGCCTGGTCAAGGAGTGGACGGACCGCAAACTGCTGGCCCTGGCAGAGGCGTTGGAGATGAGCGAGAGACAGTGCTTCTGGCTCTTCCGCGTCATGGTCGACCGCGACCCCCCGCCCACCTGGCGGGCGGCCGAGGAGAACCGGCTGCCCGAGGACCCCGCGCAGCGCGACTACCTGTGCGACTACGCGGCCCTCATGGAAGCCGTCCCCTACCCGAGCTTCCTGGTGGACCACCGCTGGGACGTCGCGCTCACCAACTCGGCCTTCGACCAGCTCTTCCAGACGGTGCGGCCGCACCCCACGGCCCTGCCCGACGACAACTTCCTGCGCTTCGTGCTCTTCCATCCGGACGCCGCCGCCGTGCTGGAGGACCACGAACCGGCCTGGTGCGTACCGCTGCTGGCCCAGTTCGCCACCGCGCTCGCCGCGGCCCCGGAGGACGAGGGACTGCGCAGCATCCGCCAGGAGGTGGCCCGCGACCCCTTCATGGAGGCGGCCTACCGCTACGGGGTGCCGCACTGGCTGAGCATGCGCGGAGCCGAGGCGGCCGAACAGGACGGGGCGGTGCGCACCGTGCGCCACCCCGACCCGCGGCGGGGCATCGTGCGCTGCCGCATGGTGGCCGAGACCAGCCGCATGCTGGACGCGATGGGGCTGACCCGGATCACCCTGATCCTCTCGGCTCCGCAGGGCGCGCCGGCCGGCCCGGTCCGGGGCGGCGGGCCCGCCCAGCAACAGGGCGCCCGGCTGCGCGCCGTGCCGTCGCTGGGGGAGTGAGCGGCCGGGGGAGACTGTGCCCCGTAGGTCGCGTGCCACGGATGCCGTCACGGTCCCGTGTCACCGATCGTGGCACTGGTGGCGGTGAAGGGCGGTAAGGGCGTGCGGCTGGCGATCCTCGGCGGGGGCGGTTTCCGGGTTCCCCTCGTCTACGGAGCACTCCTCGGCGACCGCGCCGAGGGCCGGGTGACCGAAGTGACCCTGTACGACGAGGATCCGGCGCGGCTCGGCGCCATGGCCCGGGTGCTCGCGGACCAGGCGGCCGCCGCCGGGGTGCCCGACGCCCCGGCCGTCACGGCCACCGGCGACCTCGACGAGGCCCTGCGCGGGGCCGCCTTCGTGTTCTCGGCCATCCGGGTCGGCGGGCTCGACGGGCGGGCCGCCGACGAGCGGATCGCCCTGGCCCAGGGCGTGCTGGGCCAGGAGACGGTGGGCGCGGGCGGGATCGCGTACGGGCTGCGCACCGTGCCGGTGGCCCGGGAGCTCGCGCGCAGGATCGCCCGCGCCGCTCCCGACGCCTGGGTCATCAACTTCACCAATCCGGCCGGGCTGGTGACCGAGGCGATGGCCGAGGAGCTCGGCGCGCGCGTGATCGGCATCTGCGACTCGCCCGTGGGGCTGGGCCGGCGCATCGCCGGGCTGCTGGGCGCCCGGCCGCAGGACGCCTGGATCGACTACGTCGGCCTCAACCACTTGGGCTGGGTGCGCGGGCTGCGCGTCGGCGGCCGCGACGAACTGCCGCGGCTACTGGCCGACACCGAGGCGCTGGAGTCGTTCGAGGAGGGCCGGCTCTTCGGCGCCGAGTGGCTGCGCTCGCTCGGTGCGATCCCGAACGAGTACCTGCACTACTACTACTTCAACCGTGACACCGTACGGGCCTACCAGGAGGCCAAGCAGACGCGCGGCGCCTTCCTGCGCGACCAGCAGCGCGGGTTCTACGCCGAGGCGGGCCGGTCCGGGCTGCCGGCCGGGGCGGCGCTGGCCGCCTGGGACCGGACCCGGGCCGAGCGCGAGGCCACGTACATGGCCGAGAACCGCGAGGCGGCGGGGGCCGGCGAGCGCGACGGGAGCGACCTGGAGTCCGGCGGCTACGAGAAGGTGGCGCTCGCGCTGATGCGGGCCATCGCCCGGGACGAGCGGGCCACGCTGATCCTCAACGTGCGCAACGGTCAGACCCTGGCCGTCCTCGACGCGGAAGCCGTCATCGAGGTGCCCTGCCTCGTCGACGCCAACGGCGCCCACCCGGTGGGCGTCGCCCCGCTGCCGCTGCACGCGGTGGGGCTGGTGACGGCCGTCAAGGCGGTCGAGCGGGAGGTCCTGGAGGCCGCGGCGAGCGGCTCGCGGGCGGCCGCGGTGAAGGCCTTCGCGCTGCACCCGCTGGTGGACTCGGTGGGGGTGGCCCGACGGCTGCTCGACGGGTACGCGTCCGAGCATCCGGGCCTGGCCTACCTGCGCTGACACCCGGCGCGGGGGGCTTCGCGGGGGCGTTCCGGCGGGGCTTCGCGCGGGCGTTGAGGCGGGGCTTCGCGGGGGCTTCCGCGGCCCTTCCCGCAGTCCTTCGCGGCCCTTCCCGCGGCCCTTCCCGCGGTCCTTCGCGCGGTACTTCGCCGCCCGGGCCTTCGCGTCGTGGCCGGCGCGGTCGCCCGTACGGCCCATGCCGCATGCGGCGGGGCGGGGACGCTGTGAGAGTGCGAGGGTGACCACTGCCCCCGCCACGGCCGCCGCGCCCCCCGTGCTCGACCGGCGGCGGCGCAACATCGTCTTCGGCACGATCATGCTGGGCGTCCTGCTGGCCGCGCTCGACCAGACGATCGTCGGCACCGCCCTGCCCACGATCGTGGGGGACCTCGGCGGCGGCGACCACATGTCGTGGGTGGTGACCTCCTACCTGCTCGCGGAGACCGTGGCGACGGTACTGGTCGGCAAGTTCGGTGACCTCTTCGGCCGGAAACTGATCTTCCAGATCTCCGCCGTCGTCTTCATCAGCGGCTCCTTCCTGTGCGGTCTGTCCCCCAACATGACGTTCCTGATCCTGTGGCGCGGCGTCCAGGGCGTCGGGGCCGGCGGTCTGATGGTCACCGCGATGGCGCTGATCGCGGACGTGGTGCCGCTGCGCGAACGCGGCAAGTACCAGGGCATGATCGGCGCCGTCTTCGGCGTCGCCACCGTCATCGGACCGCTGCTCGGCGGGTTCTTCACCGACCAGCTGACCTGGCGGTGGTGCTTCTACGTCAACGTCCCGATCGCGATCCTCGTCGTCATCGCGGCCGCCCGGACGATCCCCGCCGTACGGGCCGAGGGCAAACCGGTCATCGACTACCTGGGCATCGCCCTGGTCGCGGTCGGATCGAGCGCCCTGATCCTGGCCACCAGCTGGGGCGGCAACGAGTACGCGTGGAACTCGGTCACGATCATCGGCCTGTTCGCGGGCGGCGCCGTCGCCCTGGTCCTGTTCTGCCTCGCCGAGACGCGGGCGGCGGAGCCGATGCTGCCGATGCGGCTCTTCCGGAACCCGGTCTTCTCCGTGTGCTCCGTGCTGAGCTTCATCGTCGGCTTCGCGATGCTCGGCGCGCTGACCTTCCTGCCGACCTACCTCCAGTACGTCGACGGGGACTCGGCCACGGTCTCGGGCGTCCGGACCCTGCCCATGGTCTTCGGGCTGCTGATCGCCTCGGTGTTCAGCGGCAACGTCACCAGCAAGACCGGCCGGTACCGGATCTTCCCGATCGTGGGCAACGCGGTCATGGGCGTCGGCCTGTACCTGCTGTCGCGGATGGACCCGGGCACCAGCACCCTGCTGGAATCCCTGTACATGTTCGTGCTCGGCACCGGCATCGGCCTGTCCATGCAGGTGCTGACGATCGCCGTGCAGAACACCGTGGACTACGCCGACCTCGGCACGGCGACCTCCGGGGTCACCTTCTTCCGCACGCTTGGCAGCGCCTTCGGGACGGCCGTCTTCGGCACGATCTACGCGAACAGCCTGGGGCCCGAGCTCAAGGCGGGGATCGCGGAGTCGGCGCGGATCACCGGGCAGGACCCGGCGCAGCTGGCCCGGGAGATCTCGACTCCGGAAGGCGTGCACCGGCTCGATCCGACGGCCGCGGGGCCGATCATCGACTCCTACGCGCACGCCCTGCACACAGTGTTCCTGTGGACCGTGCCGGTGGCGGTGGTCGGATTCGTCGTCGGGCTGTTCCTGAAGGAGGTCAAGCTCCGCGACAGCGCCCGCGCCGGGTCGACGGACATGGGCGACGGCTTCGCCTCGCCGGCCACGGCCAGTGGGAACTCGGCCAAGCTGCTGGAGCTGGCGGTCGGCAAACTCGTACGGAGCATGGGGCCGGAGACGGCCCGGTCGATCGTGCACGCCTCGGACACCCGGCTGGACATCGCGGGCGCGTGGGCCGTGATGCAGGTGGAACTGCTCACCCGGACGGTGGGCGCCGCCAGCCTCGGCCTGATCGCCGGGCGCCGTTCCGTGCCGCCGGAGGTGCTGCTGCCGGTCTTCGACCGGATGGTGGGGGAGGGCTACCTCAGCCGCGAGGGCACGTACTTCGCGCTCACGCCGGGCGGACAGCGGGAGGCCGACGTCATCTCGGCGGCGTGGGCGGACTGGCTCGGGGACCAGCTGGAGAAGGACCGGGGCCGGCCGCGGAGCGCGGAGCTGCGGGTGGCGGCGGACGCGATCGCGAAGCGGCTGCTGGCGGAGGACCTGCGCGAGGGCAACTTCGCGCCGAGGGCGGTGGCGTAGGGGAGGCCGGGCGGCGGGCAGGGGTGTGGCGGGGGCGGGAACTTCCGGGGGCGGCCGTGCGTCCTTCCGTTCGGGGTACGGGGCGAATTCGGGGAGCGCGTGAAGCGCGGGCATCGGACTACGGGGGTATCGGCCATGACGGTCACGCTGGCGGAGGAGATCATGCTGCTCTCCCTGGACGACGAGTCCGGGGCGACGAGGCAGCGGCAGGCGGTGGGCTGGGCCGTGGCGGGCGGGATCCTGCTCGAACTGGTCCTGGCGGAGCGGGTGACGGTGAAGGGCAAGTACCTGGAACTGTCCGACGACACGCCCACCGGTGAGGAACTGATCGACGGCCGCCTCGGATTGATGGGGACGTGGCTGCGCGGGCGCAGCAAGCGGCGGGTGACGGACTGGCTGACGAAGGACCAGGCGAAGGCGGTCGGAGCCGCCGTCGAGCGGCTGCGCGAGCGCGGCGTGGTCTCGGTGGAGGAGAGCAAGGTGTTCGGGGTGTTCCCGCGCCGCCGCTACCCGGAGGCCGACGGCACGGTCGAGCGGGCCCTGCGGGAGCGGCTCGGCGCCGTGGTCCTCGAAGGCGCCGAACCGGACGAGCGCACGGCGGGCCTGGTGGCCCTGCTGCACGCGGCCAAGCTGCACCGGCTCGCCTTCCCGGACCTGCCGCGCGGGCAGGTCTCGGCGCGGATGGCGGAGATAGCCGCCGGTAAATGGGCTGCCGAGAGCGTGCGGGCCGCGATCCGCGACATGCAGGCGGCGATGGTGGCGGCCACGGCGGTGACGGTCGTGGTGGCGGCCGGCTGAGGCCGCCCGGACCGGGGCGATCCGGGGCCGGGTCGGGCTGATGCCGGGTCGGGTCGGGCTGATGCCGGGGTCCGGTCGGGCTGATGCCGGTCGGTCGGCTGATGCCGGGTCGGGTCGGGCCGGGTGTCTGCGGCGGATGTCCGGGGCAGGCGTCTGGGTGCCGGTGCCGGTGCCGGTGCCGGTGCCGGTGCCTGTGCCTGTGCCTGTGCCTGTGGCGGTGCCGGTGCCTGTGCCGGGTCTGGGCGGGTGTCGGGGCGGGTCAGGTCGCGGTCGGGTAGGCGTACGAGGGCACCTGCGGCAGGGTCGTGAGGTCCGGGCGCCAGACGCGCAGCACTCCCGCGGAGGGGGCGTAGAGCGCGCTGGGGATGTCGTCCGGGGCGAACCACTCCCAGCGGGCGATCTTGTGCGGCTCGGTGACGGCCGGGATGCCCTGGGCCGTCGTGGTCACGGCGGCCGCCGTGAGCCGGGTCAGGCCCGCCTTCGAGTCGATCTGCACGGAGAGCACGCGGATCCCCTCGGGGTCCGCCCGCAGGTCCGTCTCCTCGGTGAGTTCCCGCGCGGCCGCCTGCTCGAAGCCCTCCCCGGGGTCCACCTTGCCGCCGGGCAGCTCCCAGCTGCCGTCGTGCGCCTGGCCGAGCAGGACCCGGCCGTCCGGGCCGACCACGACCAGGCCGACGCCGACGACGGCGTTGGGCTGCGGCGCGGCCCGTTCGGGGCGCTCGCCGGTGGTGCTCATGTGCGTCCTTCCGATGAGGTGGTGGGCCGGGCGCGGACGTGGATCCGCTCGCCCTGCGGCCCGAAGAGGCTGAGGCATTCCGCCGCGTGCGGACCCGCGTTGAAGAAGGCGTGCGGGGTGCGCGTGTCGAACTCGGCGACCTCCCCGGGGCCGAGGACCAGGTCGTGCTCGCCCAGCAGCAGCCGGATGCGTCCGGACAGCACGTACAGCCACTCGTAGCCCTCGTGGACGCGCAGTTCCGGCGGGGTCGGAGTGCCTTCGACGGCCGGGAAGACCTGCTTGAAGGCGTGCACCCCGCCGAAGTGGCGGGTCAGCGGCAGGATGGTGGTGCCGTGGCGGACGAGGGGGCGCGGCCGGATCCGCGGATCCCCCGTCTCGGGCGCGCCGACCAGCTCGTCGAGCGCCACCCGGTGCGCCTTGGCGAGCGGGAGCAGCAGCTCCAGCGTGGGCCTGCGCTGTCCGGATTCGAGCCGGGACAGGGTGGAGAGGGAGATCCCGGTGGCTTCGCTGAGCTGGGCCAGGGTGGTGCCGCGCTCCTGGCGCAGGGCGCGCAGCCGCGGCCCGACGGCGGTCAGCACGCCGGCGAGTTCCTCGTCCTGCTTCTCGGTGGCCATGGTTCCCATTTGCCGCTTCGGCAACAGCATTTGTCAAGTCCGACCGCGCGGGAAGATCCTCACCGGTATGGACAGCGAGAACGAAGAGACGATGACGGAACGGTTCGACGTGGTGGTCGTCGGCGGCGGAGCCGCCGGGCTCGCCGGGGCCCTGACCCTGGCCCGGGCCCGCCGCTCGGTGCTGGTGATCGACTCCGGGAGCCCGCGCAACGCCCCCGCCGCGCACCTGCACGGGTACCTCGGCCACGACGGGCAGAGCCCGGCCGGCCTGCTGGCCGCAGGGAGGGCGGAGGTCACCGGCTACGGCGGGCGGATCCGGCCGGGCACGGTGGTCGCCGCCGACCGGCTGCCCGGCGGCGGGTTCCTGGTCCGCTGCGGGGACGGCTCGACCGTCCGGGCGGGGCGGCTGCTGGTCGCCACCGGTCTGGTGGACGAGCTCCCCGCCGTGCCGGGGCTGCGGGCGCGCTGGGGGCGGGACGTGCTGCACTGCCCGTACTGCCACGGCTGGGAGGTGCGCGACCAGCCGGTCGCGGTGCTGGCCGACGGCCCGCTGGCGGTGTTCCAGGCCGGTCTGTGGCGGCAGTGGACCGCGCGCACCACCCTCCTCGCGCACACCTGGCGGCTCACCGCCGAGGACCGGGAGCTGCTGGCGGCCCGGGGCGTCGAGGTCGTCGAGGGCGAGGTCACCGGCCTCCTCGTCGACGAGGACCGGCTGACCGGGGTGACCCTGGCGGGCGGGGGCACGGCCCGGTGCGGCGCGCTCGTGGTCGCGCCCCGGTTCATGACCCGCTCCGGCGTCCTGACCGGCCTCGGGCTGCCGACGGCCGCCCTGGAGCGGGACGGCCATGTCGTCGGCACCTGCGTCGAGGCCGACCCGGTGACCGGCGCCACCGCCCACCCGGGCGTCTGGGTGGCGGGCAATGTGACCGCCCCGGTGGAGCAGGTCGCGGGCGCGGCCGCCCAGGGGGTGCGCGCGGCCGCCGCGATCAACACCGACCTCGTCGAGGAGGAGACCCGGCGTGCGGTGGAGGCCCACCGCGCGGCGGCGGGCACGCGGTAGACGCGTACGCACAATTGTGCGGGTTTCGGCCAGTGCCCGATCGCGCAGGCTCTGGGCGATGTGATCGTCGTACGGTTCATCGGCTCAGGGGGGCGCAATGGCACATGTACTGGTCATCGGCGGAGGTGTCGGAGGGCTGGCGACCGCGCTGCTCGCGGCGCGGCAGGGGCACACGGCGGAACTGTTCGAACGCGATACGCGCGCCCCGGGTACCGCGCTCGACCGCGACTTCTTCGGCTGGCGCCGGCCGACCGTGCCGCAGGCGAACCAGCCGCACGCGCTGCTGGGCGCGGCGCGCAACCTCCTGCGCGACGAACTGCCCGACGTCCACGCGGAGATGCTCCGGCTCGGAGCGCGCGAGCGGCACGAGCTGGACTGGTTCGACGAGCGGCCGCCCGCGCACCCCGGTGACGAGGACCTCGTCATGCTCCAGGCCCGGCGGATCCTGCTGGAGAGCGCACTGGCCACCGCCCTGCGCGCGGAACAGGGCGTCGTCTCGCGGTACGGGGAACCGGTCACCGGGCTGCTCACCGCGCCCGGGGTCCGCGTGACGGGAGTGACCACGGAGGCCGGGAGCTACCGGGGGGACCTCGTGGTGGACGCGGGCGGGCGGCGCGGGGGAGTCGAGCGCTGGCTCACCGCGGCGGGCTGCCGCCCGCCGGTCGTGGAACGGCACCGCACGGGGCTCGCGTACTTCTGCCGCTGGTACCGGCTGCCCGACGGGATGGACGAGGGGCCGCGCCGGCCCTGGGCGGTGACGGGCGGCGCCTTCGCCGGGTGCGCGGTCTTCCCCGCCGACAACCGGGTCTTCGCCGTCACCCTGTTCGTCCACACCACGGACACCACGCGCTCGGCGCTGCGCGACCCCGCCGTCTTCGAGGGCGCGGCCCGCTCCTTCCCGCCCGGCGCGGCCTGGCTGGCCCTCGGCGCCGAACCGCTGTCCGAGGTGCTGGCCACCGCGAGCCTCGACAACCGGTGGAGCGCGCTCGTCGACGAGCGGGGGCCGGTGGTGAGCGGGCTGGTGCCGGTCGGCGACGCGATCACGCACACCAACCCGACCCTCGGGCAGGGCACCTCGCTCGCCCTGTGGGCGGCCCGCAGGGTGGCCCGTACGGCACACCGCGACCCGGCATCGGAGCGGTACGCCGCCGACCACCACGCCTGGGCGGTGCGCACCCTGAAGCCGTGGTTCGACTTCCAGGTCGTCGCGGACGCGGCCATCGGGGAGCGCTTCGCGACCCGGGCCGGGCGTACGGGGACGGCGCGCGAGGTGGCGGCGCTCTTCGACTGCGCACTGGAGGACCCGGAGGTGATGCGGGCCCGGGCCAGGGTCCGCCACCTGGCCGAGGTCCCGGAGCGCGCGTACGCGGACCCGGAGATCCGGGCCCGCGTGGCCCGCTGGCTGGAGTCCCGCCCGGACTACGAGCCGAACACGGTGGGCCCGGACCGCGCGGAATGGGAGAAGCTCACGTCGGGCTGACCCCGGCCGGGGGAGCGCCGAGCACCTCGGCCAGGTCGTAGCCCACGACCTCCTCCAGCTGGGTGTAGGTGCAGCTCTGCGGTTGGCGGTCGGGGCGCCAGCGGCGGAACTGGGACGTGTGGCGGAAGCGGTCGCCCTCCATGTGGTCGTACTTCACCTCGAGGACCCGTTCGGGGCGCAGCGGGACCCAGGACAGGTCCTTCTTGCCGGTCCAGCGGCTCTGGGCGCCGGGCAGGCGGGCGCTCTCGTGGGCCGACTCCTCGGCCCAGGCGGCCCAGGGGTGGCCCTCGGGGTCCGGCATGCGCAGGGGTTCGAGCTCCTCGACCAGCTCGGCCCGGCGCTTCATCGGGAACGCGGCGCAGACGCCCACGTGCTGGAGGGCTCCGTGGCCGTCGTACAGGCCGAGCAGCAGCGATCCGACAATCGGACCGCTCTTGTGGAAACGGAAACCCGCCAGAACGACGTCCGCCGTACGCTCGTGCTTGATCTTGAACATGAGGCGGGCGTCGGGCCGGTAGGGGAGGTCGAGGGGTTTGGCGATCACCCCGTCGAGCCCGGCGCCCTCGAACCGCTCGAACCACTCCTGCGCGAGCGCGGGATCGGTGGTCGCGGGCGCGAGGTGGACGGGGGGCCGTGCGGTGGAGAGGGACCGGGCGAGGGCGCTGCGGCGCTCGGTGAGCGGGGTGTCGAGGAGCGCCTCGTCGCCGAGCGCGAGCAGGTCGAAGGCGACGAAGCTGGCGGGGGTGGTCTCGGCGAGCAGTTTCACGCGCGAGGCGGCGGGGTGGATGCGCTCGGTCAGCCGGTCGAAGTCCAGACGCCCGCCGCTGACGATGACGACCTCGCCGTCGACCACGCAGCGGTCGGGCAGGTTCTCCTTCAGGGCCGCCACCAGCTCGGGGAAGTACCTGGTCAGGCTCTTGCCCGTGCGGCTGCCGATCTCGATCTCGTCGCCGTCGCGGTGTACGACGGCCCGGAAGCCGTCCCACTTCGCCTCGTACTGCATCCCGGGCGGGATCTTCGTCACGGACTTGGCGAGCATCGGTTTCACGGGCGGCATCACCGGCAGGTCCATGCCTCCGATTCTGCGGTGGTACGTCCGCGCCCGCCCGGTGTGCGCACCCGGCCGGACCCGCCTACCGTGGCGCACATGGGTGCTGCCGGCAATGCCATCGAGCTGGACGCGGGCGGGCGGACGGTACGGCTGTCCAGCCCGGACAAGGTGTACTTCCCCGAGCGCGGCCTCACGAAGCGGGACGTGGCCGAGTACTACCTGGCGGTCGCCGACGGCATCACGCGCGCCCTGCGCAACCGGCCGACGACCCTGGAGCGCTACCCGGACGGGGTGGAGGGCGAGTCCTTCTTCCAGAAGCGGGCTCCCAAGAACCTCCCCGACTGGATCCCGACCGCCCACATCGCCTTCCCGAGCGGCCGCAGCGCCGACGAGATCTGCCCGACCGAGCCGGCGGCCGTGCTGTGGGCCGCCAACCTGGGCTGCCTCACCTTCCACCCGTGGCCCGTGCGCCGCGAGGACACCGACCGGCCCGACGAGCTGCGGATCGACCTCGACCCCCAGCCCGGCACCGACTACCACCACGCGGTGGCGGCCGCGCACGAGCTGCGCGCCCTGCTGGAGGAGCTGGGGCTGCGGGGCTGGCCCAAGACCTCGGGCGGCCGCGGCCTGCACGTCTTCGTCCCGATCGAGCCGCGCTGGACCTTCACCGAGGTCCGCAGGTGCGCCATCGCGCTGGGCCGGGAACTGGAACGCCGTATGCCGGGCAAGGTCACGACCGCGTGGTGGAAGGAGGAACGCGGCGAGCGGATCTTCGTCGACTACAACCAGACGGCGCGCGACCGCACGATCGCCTCCGCCTACTCCGTCCGCCCCCGCCCGCACGCCCCGGTGTCGGCCCCGCTGCGCTGGGACGAGGTGGACGACGCGGAGCCGCGCGACTTCGACATCGTGACCATGCCCGCCCGCTTCGCCGAACTGGGCGACCTGCACGCGGACATGGACGAGCACGCCTTCACCCTGGACGCCGTGCTCGAACTCGCCGCCCGCGACGAGCACGAACACGGCCTGGGCGACATGCCCTACCCGCCGGACTACCCGAAGATGCCGGGCGAGCCCAAGCGCGTCCAGCCGAGCCGCGCGAAGCACGAGGACTGAGCGGGCGGGCCGCGCCGGCCCGGGCCGCTGTCGGCGGGGGGTGCCATGCTCGGAAGGGACGGGACAGCGGAAAGGAGCGCGGACCATGCTCACCACGGACTACAAGGACGGCTCCCCGAACTGGGTGGACCTCGGGACACCGGACATGGACGCGGCCGCCGGGTTCTACGCAGGACTCTTCGGCTGGGACTTCCGGGCGGGCGGTGAGGAGGTCGGCGGGTACGGGACGTTCCACCTGCGCGGCAAGACGGTCGCCGGAGGGATGGCCGTGCCGGCCGGGCAGGCGCCGGCCGCCTGGCAGGTGTACTTCCAGACCGCCGACGCGGACGCGACGGCGGCGGCCGTGACCAAGGCGGGCGGGACCGTGGCGTTCGAGCCGATGGACGTCATGGACCTCGGCCGGATGGCGATCTTCGCCGATCCGGAAGGCGTCGGCTTCGGGGTGTGGCAGCCCCGGGCGAACAAGGGCCTCGGCGCGGTCACGGAGGTCGGCTCCCTGTGCTGGACGGAGCTGTACACGAACGACCTGGACGCGGCGGCCGAGTTCTACCACGAGGTCCTCGGCTGGCAGCTCGGCGGCGTGCCGTACGAGGACGGTACCTACACGACGGTCAGGCCGGCCGGCACGACGGACGAGGCGTCCTGCGGCGGGATGGTCCCGCTCTCCTCGGACCCCGTGGAGGACGTGCTGCGGCCGTACTGGACCCCGTACTTCGAGGTGGCGGACTGCGACGCGGTGGCGGCGAAGGCCGGGCAGGCGGGCGGCAGCGTGCGGCTGGCCCCGGTCACCCTGGAGGGGGTCGGCCGCATGGCCAAGCTGGCGGACCCCGCAGGGGCCCGGTTCGCGGTCATGGCCGGCGCGGCGGCGCCCGGGCCGGAGGGAGCCGGCTGACGCGGCGGGCCGCGCGGTGTTGATGGACCGTTGATAGGACGTCAATCGACGGCGGTCAGGATCACCGGCATGTCGATGAACACCGCTGACGCCACCGCCACCACCGCTTGGTACGACCTCGCCCTCTGCGCCCAGACGGGCCCGGGCTTCTTCTTCCCGGAGCCGGGCTCGTCGCTGCGCGACGCGAAGCGGCTGTGCGGGGCGTGCGAGGGGCGGACGGCGTGCCTGGAGTACGCCCTGGCCAATGACGAGCGCTTCGGCGTCTGGGGCGGCCTCTCGGAGTCCGAGCGCCAGGCCCTGCGGCCCCGCCGCGGCTGAGGGCCGCGGCTGAGCGCGCGCCCGGGACGCGAAGAGCCCCGGCGGAGCGGTGCTCCGCCGGGGCGATCGGCCCCACTGCCGCGAGTGGGGGAAGCCTCAGCCCTTGCGGGCCGCGAGACGGGCCGCGCGGGCGGCCAGCCGCTCGTCGAACTTGCGGGCCTCGGAGTCCAGGCCGTTCATGAACAGGCCGAGCTCCTCCTGGGCCTTCTGGCCCTCCGGGCCCAGGCCGTCGATGTCCATGACCTTCAGGAAGCGGATCACGGGGCTCAGTACGTCGTCGTGGTGGATCCGCAGGTTGTAGACCCCGCCGATCGCCATCTGCGCGGCCATCCGCTCGAAGCCGGGCATGCCGTGTCCGGGCATCCGGAAGTTGACCACGACGTCCCGTACGGCCTGCATGGTCAGGTCCGGGGCGATCTCGAAGGCCGCGCCGAGCAGGTTGCGGTAGAAGACCATGTGCAGGTTCTCGTCCTGCGCGATGCGCGCCAGCATCCGGTCGCACACGGGGTCACCGGACTGGTGGCCGGTGTTGCGGTGCGAGATGCGGGTGGCGAGCTCCTGGAAGGCGACGTACGCCACCGAGTGCAGCATGGAGTGCCGGTTGTCGGACTCGAAGCCCTCCGACATGTGCTGCATCCGGAACGCTTCCAGCTTGTCCGGGTCCACGGCGCGCGAGGCCAGCAGGTAGTCGCGCATCACGATGCCGTGGCGGCCCTCCTCGGCCGTCCAGCGGTGCACCCAGGTGCCCCAGGCGCCGTTGCGGCCGAAGAGCGTGGCGATCTCGTGGTGGTAGCTGGGGAGGTTGTCCTCGGTCAGCAGGTTCACGACCAGCGCGATCTTGCCGATGTCGGTCACCTTGGACTGCTGGGGGTCCCAGGCCTCGCCGTCCTCGAAGAAGCCGGGGAAGTTCCGGCCGTCGCTCCACGGGACGTACTCGTGGGGCATCCAGTCCTTGGTGACCTTCAGATGGCGGTTGAGCTCCTTCTCGACCACCTCTTCCAGCGCGAACAGCAGCTTGGCGTCCGTCCACGCCTCAGAGCTGCCGAGGTGGGGAGAGGTGATCGTCACGGGTACTCCTGGGTGCAAAGCGAATTACCTACGGTTCCGTAGCCTACGGAGTCGTAGGTTAAGCCTGACATCAAGGCCAGCCAAGCCCCAGGCAGGGCTATGACCGATTACGTCCCGTTATCTATGCAGTTTGAATGGGTCCTGAGAGGGAAGCGAGGGGCCAAAGTCATGCCACCAGGTGGTCGGCCGCCGCCACCTTGACGGCCGATCCGGGCGCCGCGAGCGCGTCGCCCGAATCGGTGACCGCCCGGTCAGCCGTGCCAGAGCGACTCGCGCACCTCCTCGGCGGTGGTCTCGCGCAGCCTGCCGTCCAGCATCAGCCACCGGGTGATGCCGATCGACTCCAGGAACGGCACGTCATGGCTGGCCACCAGCAGCGCCCCCTCGTAGGACTCCAGCGCGTCCGTCAGCTGCCGCACGCTCGCCAGGTCCAGGTTGTTCGTCGGCTCGTCCAGCATCAGCAGCTGGGGAGCCGGCTCCGCCAGCAGCAGCGCCGCCAGCGCCGCGCGGAAGCGCTCGCCGCCGGACAGGGTGCCCGCGGCCCGGTCCGCCCGGGCGCCCCGGAACAGGAAGTGCGCCAGCCGCGCCCGGATCAGGTTGTTCGTGGCCTGCGGGGCGAACCGGGCCACGTTCTCCACGACCGAACGGCTCTCGTCGAGCACGTCCAGCCGCTGGGGCAGGAACCGCGTGGTCACATGGGTGACCGCTTCCCCGGACTCCGGCGCGAGCTGTCCCGCGACCGTGCGCAGCAGCGTGGTCTTGCCCGAGCCGTTGCGGCCCACCAGCGCGATCCGCTCCGGACCGCGCAGTTCCCACTCGCCCGGTACGTACGCCCCGTGGACCAGGCGCAGATCGCTCAGGGTCAGGACGCGCCGGCCCGGCGGGACCTGGGTGGCGGGCAGTTCGATGCGGATCGCGTCGTCGTCGCGGACCGCGTCCACCGCGTGGTCCAGCCGTTCCTTCGCCTGGGCCAGCTTCTCGGTGTGCATGATGCGGTGCTTGCCGGCCGACTCCTGCGCGGCCCGCTTCCGGGCCCCCATCACGATCTTCGGCTCGCGCTTGGTGTCGTTCATCTTCTGTCCGTACCGCTTGCGCCGGGCCAATTTGGCCTGGGCTTCGGACAGTTCGCGCTTCTGCCGCTGTACGTCGGCCTCCGCGACCCGGACCATCCGCTCGGCCGCGTCCTGCTCGGCGGCGAGCAGCGCCTCGTAGTCGGTGAAGTTCCCGCCGTACCAGCGGACTTCACCGTCGCGCAGATCGGCGATCTGGTCGACCCGCTCCAGCAGCTCCCGGTCGTGGCTGACCAGGACCATCACCCCGGTCCAGGACTCCACTGCCGCGTACAGTCGGCCGCGGGCCCGCAGGTCGAGGTTGTTGGTCGGCTCGTCGAGCAGCAGTACGTCGGGACGCGCGAGCAGCAGGGCGGCCAGCCGCAGCAGGACGCACTCGCCGCCCGAGAGTTCGCCGACGGTCCGGTCCAGGCCGATCCGGGCGAGCCCGAGCTGGTCGAGCGTGGCCAGGGCCCGCTCCTCCACGTCCCAGTCGTCGCCCACGGCGGCGAAGTTCGCCTCGGTGGCCTCGCCCGCCTCGATGGCGTGCAGGGCGGCCCGGGCGGTGCGGATGCCGAGCGCCTCGTCCACGCGCAGCGCGGTGTCGAGGGTGATGTTCTGTGGGAGGTACCCGATGCGGCCGGCCACCGACAACTGGCCGTCGGACGGGGTGAGTTCTCCCGCGATGAGTTTCAGCAGGGTGGATTTCCCGCAGCCGTTGAGCCCGATCAGGCCGGTGCGGCCGGGGCCGATGGCGAGCTGGAACCCGTCGAACACGGGTGTGCCGTCGGGCCAGTCGAAGGACAGTGCGGAGCAGGTGACGAATGAGGGAGCATGGCTCATGGAGGCCTCCAGGTTGCGTGAGTGGTGCGTGCAACGCGGGGAGACGGCCGGCTGTCGGATGGCGGTGGCCGGTGTCTCGGACCTCAGACGAACAATGTCCTGCTCCGTTTCGGCGGCACGCGGCTGTGAAGGGCGTGCGCATGAGTGCGGGGTGCATCAACGAAGCTACGGGCGGCCGGAGCCGCCCGCAAACGAATTAAGCCCCCCGGCTCTGGCCGGGGCCGGGCCGCCCGGCCGCCGGTTCAGCAGGTGTCGCGCATCAGCTCGGCCAGGCTGTGGTCCATGTCGAGGTACAGGTGCTCCAGACCGGGCGGGACCACCGCCCCGGCCCGCTCCAGGAACCGGTGCAGCTCGGCCGTCAGCATCAGGATGATCGCCACGCCCTCGGGCGCGTGGAACTCGATGGTGGTGCGGTCCCCGTCGTACGGGCGCACCCGCACGTCGCCGCAGCCGGACGGGCGGTCCAGACCGGATTCGAGCAGCTCCCGCGAGAAGGTCCAGGAGACCTCGACGCCCTCCAGCGTGGCCGGGGCGGGGAAGGCCATGCGCACGGCGAACGGATCCGCACGGTCGTAGCAGAGGGTGACGGGAACGGTCTCGACCTTCGGCGCGGTGGCGACCAGGCGGGCCTGTACGGCCTGCTCGATGACAGTGATCAAGGCTCACTCCCTTGCGGCGGATCTGCTGCCGGGCTGTGGGGTGGAACCCGGCAACCCGATAGACGCCGGAATCGGCAAATCCGTGCATGGGGGCTGACGTGAGCTGTGTCACCGATTGGCCGGAAGCCGCCTGTGTGATCGCACAGAGTGACCGTCCGGGGGGTGGGGCGGCAGGAGGTCCGGCGCGAGCCGCGTGCTCCGGAGGGATCGCAGAAGGGCTGGTTACCGCTCACTCCACAGGCGCAAAGCACCGCCCGGCCCGACCCGCGCACGGGGCGACGCACCCTGGACGGGGCATCGGGCGTGCGTTAGCTTCCGGCGCCATGAGACTTCTGGGAGTTGGCATGTGCGCGGCGGCTTTGACGGTGGGCTTACTGGCCGCGCCGGCCGGTGCGTCCGAGGCCGGAGAGACGGCGCAACTGCGCGGCGCGGGCTGGGCGCTGAAGGACACCGGCAAGGACGTGCGCTTCCGCGGGCTGGCCGCGGTGAGCCGGAGCACGGCCTGGGTCGCCGGCTCCAAGGGCACCGTGCTGCGCACGGTGGACGGCGGCCGCAGCTGGCAGGACGTCTCCCCGCCGGGCGCGGTCGCGGAGGGGGTGGAGCTGCGGGACGTCGAGGCCTTCGACGCGCGGCGTGCGGTGGCCCTGTCGATCGGCGAGGGCGAGGCCTCCCGGGTGCTGCGCACCGAGGACGGCGGCGCCACCTGGACCGAGACCTTCCGCAACCCCGACCCGCGCGCCTTCCACGACTGCCTCACCTTCTTCGACGCGCGGCACGGGCTGGCGATGAGCGACCCGGTGGACGGCCGGTTCCGCATCCTGTCCACGGACGACGGCGGACGCAGCTGGCGGGTGCTGCCGGACGCCGGCATGCCGCAGGCCCTGCCCGGCGAGGCCGGCTTCGCCGCGAGCGGCCAGTGCCTGGTCAGCGCGGGGCCGCGCGATGTCTGGCTGGCGACGGGCGGCGGAGCGAAGGCGCGGGTGCTGCACTCCGCGGACCGCGGCCTGACCTGGCGCGCCGCCGAATCCACCGTCCCGGCGGGCGATCCCGCGCGGGGCGTCTTCGCCCTGGCCTTCCGGGACCGTACGAAGGGCCTCGCGGTCGGCGGCGACTACCGCACCGGCCAGGCCTCCCCGCAGGCCGCGGCCGTCTCCGGCGACGGCGGGCGCAGCTGGCGCCAGGCGGCCGCCCCGCCGTCGGCCTACCGGTCCGGCGCGGCCTGGTACCCGTACAGCCGCGGCACGGCGCTGGCGGTGGGGCCGACGGGCACGGACGTGACGCGGGACGGCGGGCGCAGCTGGCGGCCGCTGGACTCCGGATCCTTCGACACGGTCGACTGCGCCCCGGACACGGGCTGCTGGGCCTCGGGGGAGAAGGGCCGGGTGGCCCGGCTGGAACACCGCTGACCCGAACGGGCCGGGCCGCCCCGCCGGGGCGGCCCGGCCGCGCTACAGCGCCGGGTTCTCGCGGACCGTCGCCAGGTCGGACGAGGTCTTCGTCGCGATGAACTCCGTGACGCGGTAGACACAGACGCCCGCCACCGCGAAGGGGTCCTCGGCCGCGATGTTCTCGATCTCGGCGCGGGACACCCCGCCGGCCAGGATCACGCCCCCGTCGCGCGGGACCTTGCGCCCCGACGCGAGGAAGACGCCCGCGGCGTAGTGGCCGTCCAGCCAGGCGACGTGGGCGTCCATGTGGTCCTCGACGGCTTCGACGGGCGCGGTGTAGGTGAGCTCCAGGACGAACATGATCGCCAGGCTACTCTCGCTCCATCATGACGAGGACGAACACCCCCGCCGACGAGGCCGAGGCCCGGGCGATACAGGACGAACTACGCCATCAGGTCGTGCTCACCGAGCCCGGCCCGCCCCCCGGCAGCGGACTGGTCGCCGGGGTGGACGTCGCCTACGACGACGAGCGGGACCTGGTCGCCGCCGCGGCCGTGGTGCTGGACGCGGCCACCCTCGAGGTCGTCGAGGAGGCCACCGCCGTCGGACGCGTCAGCTTCCCCTACGTGCCCGGGCTGCTCGCCTTCCGCGAGCTGCCGACCGTACTGGCCGCCCTCGACTCGCTGGCCGCCGCGCCCGGCCTCGTCGTCTGCGACGGCTACGGGCTCGCCCACCCCCGCGGCTTCGGCCTCGCCTGCCACCTCGGCGTGGTCACCGGGCTCCCGGCCATCGGGGTCGCGAAGAACCCGTTCACCTTCACGTACGGGGAACCGGGCGCCGGGCGCGGCGACTTCGCCCCGCTCGTGGCCGCCGACGGGGCGGAGGTCGGCCGGGCGCTGCGGACCCAGGACCGGATCAAGCCGGTGTTCGTCTCCGTCGGGCACCGGGTGTCGCTGGACAACGCCTGCGCCCACGTCCTCGCCCTCAGCCCCCGGTTCCGGATCCCGGAGACCACCCGGCACGCCGACTCCCTGTGCCGCCGCGCCCTGCGCGAGGCCGCTGCGGGGTCGGGCTGACTCCCGCTCAGCGGGAGTCAGCCACCCGGAAGACGATGCCGGCCTTCCGGAGGCGGTCGATCAGCGCGTCGCCCATCGCCACGGCCGTCGTCAGCTGTCCGGCGGCCTCGGGCAGGGAGTCGTAGGCCAGGCACAGCGCGGACTCGGCGAGCATCTTCGCCGTCTCCCCGTACCCCGGGTCGCCGCCCGACACCTCGGTGAGCACCCGCCGGCCGCCGCCCTCGCCCACGAACCGCACCGTGAACCAGCTGCGCGCCCGCCGCTCCGCGTCCGGTCCGCGGCCCGGCTCCCAGCGGCTCATCAGCCACCGCCGGGCCGCCGGGACCTGGGCCAGGGCCGCCGTCGCGCCCACCGCCGCGGCGCCGCCCACCACGACCGGCAGGTGCTTGACCGAGGCGTAGTGCCGGTAGCGGAAGTCCGGGCCGTAGCGCTCCAGCGCGGCCGCCGACCGGGCCACGATCCGCGGGTCCAGCGTGGGCAGCGGCACCGCCCAGGTGCCGGTCTCCCGGCTGAACCGGGGCGGGCCGGCCGGCCCGCGCGCCCGCCGCCCCAGCAGCCGGGGCTCGTGCAGCCGGCGCTCCCGCGCGGCGGCCAGCGTCTGCGGGCCGCGGCTCAGCGCGGTCAGCGCCGAGGACAGGGTCCCGCCGGAGAACAGGGCGTTGGACCGCATGAACCCGTCGACCCGCAGCGGCACGCCCTCGGGCAGCCGGCCGACCGTGAAGTACGCCCCGAGGTCGGCCGGGATCGAGTCGAAGCCGCAGGCGTGCACGATCCGCGCGCCGGTCTCCCGGGCCCGCGCGTCGTGCTCGACGTACATCCGGTCCACGAACTCGGGCTCGCCGGTGAGGTCCACGTAGTCGGTGCCCGCCTCGGCGCAGGCCGCGACCAGCTCCGCCCCGTACCAGACGTACGGGCCCACGGTGGTGGCCAGCACCCGGGTGGACGCGGCCAGTGCGCGCACCGCCCCGGCGTCGGAGGCGTCCGCCCGCAGCAGCGGCAGCGCGGCGCAGGCCGGGTCGATGGCGGTCAGCCGCTCGCGCAGCCGGTCCAGCTTGGCGAGGTCCCGGCCCGCGAGGGCCCAGCGGCAGCCGGCGGGCGCGTGCGCGGCGAGGTACTCGGCGGTCAGCGCCCCCACGAACCCGGTGGCGCCGAAGAGCACGATGTCGTGGGCCCGCTCCCGCGGATGGTCCTGCCGAGCCTGTGCGTTCATGACCGTTCCTCCCAGCTGGTGTAGGGGGCGAGGCTAGCGTGCGGGGAGAACGGGCAGCGCCCCGGGGACGGCCTGGGGCCGTTCCCGGGGCGCTGGATCCGCCGGCTGCCGGTGGGTCAGTTCTTGTCGTAGTAGCCGAACATGTCGACGATCATGTCGATGTCGTCGTCCGACTGGTTCCAGAAGTCGACGATGCCCGTGTTGCCCGTGCTCGCCTGCACCAGGTTCGGGACGGTCTTGCCCGCGGTGAAGTTGAGGGTGGACGAGGTGGGCGCGGCCGGCCAGGTCTCCGAGCCGTTGTCGTACTGCCAGCGGTAGTTCGGGTCCGGGGCGACGGCGACGAAGCCGGGGCCCGCCGTGTTGGTGGCGGTGGTGTTCAGCACGTAGCCGATGTCGTTGGGCCACTCCGAGGCGAAGTCCACCCAGATGTAGCTGCGGCCCCACACCGGTCCGTAGACGGAGCCCGCGGGGTCGCGGGTGTCGAACACGCGCTTCGGGTTGAGGCGCAGGTACGCGCCCTCGCTCGCCTCGCTGTAGTAGCCGACGACGTCGACGATGACGTCGGTGCCGGCCCAGGCGCCGTTGCGGATGTTGATCTTGCCGTCGGGGCCGACCGGGACGATCACCGAGTTGGCGATGGTCTGGCCGGCGGAGAAGTTCACGTTGGAGGCGCTCGGCGCCGCCTGGCCGCTCGGGTAGGCGGTCAGGTGCCCGGCCTCGCGCGGGTTGGTGACGGTCACGTTGAGCGCCACGGCGGTGATGCCGGCCGGCAGGCCGCGGCTGTTGCCGATCTGCAGGCCGAAGGAGGACTGCCCGGCGACCTGGCCCTTGGCGGTGCCGAGGCCCTCGCGGGTGTCGGCGAAGCGGATCGGGGAGATCGGGGTGTAGCCGCTGGCGGCGGCCTTGGCGAAGTAGCCGGTGACGTCGGCGATGAGGTCGATCGACTCCCAGCCGCCGTTGTACAGCTCCACGTAGCCGTCCTGGCCGACCGTGACGACCGCCAGGTTCGGCACCGTCTGGCCGGCGACGAAGTTGACGTTCGAGGTGATCGGGCGCGCGGTGCCCGAGGGGAACGCCGTGACGTGGCCGCCGCTGGTGGTGTTGGTGACCGTGAGGTTGAGGACCACGGAGGTGACGCCCGCCGGGATCGAGCCGTTGCCGGCGATCTGCACGCGCGCCGTGGTGTACGGCTTGATCTTCGCCTTGGCGCCGCCGATGCCGCTGCGGGTGTCCAGCAGGCGGGTGGGGCTGTGCGGGGTGAAGTCCGAGCCCGCGGTCAGGATCTCGACCGTGTTGGTGACGGTCGTGCCGTCGGCGCGGTCCGTCGCGGTGACCGTGATGGTGTAAGTGCCCAGTTCCGCGTAGTTGTGCGCGGTGGTCATCGTGGTGCTGCCGTACGCGGTCTCGTTGCTCGTGGTGCCGTCGCCCCAGTTGATGACGGCGTCGACGTACCGGTTCGGCTCGCTCGTGACGGTGGTGTCCAGCTCCAGCGAGTGGGCGGACACGTTCCACGCCGCGAGGTCGACGGCGAGGCTCGGGTTGGCCGCCTCCGACTGCGCGGTGGCCTTGCCGCCGGAGGTGCGGACCGAGCGGTCGGCAGAGCTCTTGAAGGTCTTGAAGTTCTCCGCCGCGGCCTTCTTCAGGTCCGCGTCGGGCACCGTCACGCCCGGCTTGGCGGGCGCGACCGGATCGGCCTGCGCCACACCGGGTATGAGACCCACGCCCGCGGCCACGACGGCAGCGGAAATTACGAGTCGGCGATTGCGCACCGGCCCCCCCATTTTTCGTTTTTGAACTCGCTCAGGTTTGAAGCGTGATCAGAGTACATAGCCGCCTGCCGCGCCGAAAGGACTTTGATCAGCGGGTGGGGGCTAGCGTGAGGACCGACCCCTCCGGGCGGGCCGGTCGGTGCCGGTCGGTGCCGGTTCGGGGTGGATGTGACCGGCGGTTGGCGGGAGGCGTTGATGAAGGCTGCGGTACGCAAGTGGGAGGCGGTGCGGGAGTTTGCCCGCGGGCTTCCGGAGGCCGTCGAGGAGTATCCGTGGGGTCCCGAGGACTGTGTGGTGAAGGTCAACAAGAAGATCTTCGTCTTCCTCGGGAACGCCGACGGGCCCCAGCCGCCCGGCCTCTCCGTCAAGCTCAAGGACGAGGCGCTGCACGGGCACGCGATGTCCGCTCCCGGCGCGGAGCCCACCGGCTACGGCCTCGGCCGCTCGGGCTGGGTCTCCGTCCCGCTGGGGGAGAAGGGGGCGCCCTCCGCGCAGGTCCTGTGCGAGTGGGTGGAGGAGAGCTACCGCACCGTGGCCCTCAAGCGGCACGTCAGGGAACTGGACGCCCGGATCGAGGCAAATGGCTAAGCGCTTGCTCTTGTGCTGAGTGGAACGCGTTCCTAGCATCGCTGGTGTTACATCAGTTGTGTCACACCGTGCGGCTACGAATGCTGGGGGCTCGATGGCAGTGACAGGGACCGGCCCGCTCGCCGGGGTGCGCGTCGTCGAACTGGCGGGCATCGGCCCCGGCCCGTTCGCCGCCATGCTCCTCGCCGACCTGGGCGCCGACGTCGTGCGCGTGGACCGGCCGGGCGGCGGCGGGCTCGCGGTCAACCCCGCCTACGACCTCACCAACCGCAACAAGCGCTCCGTCCTGGTCGACCTCAAGTCCGCCGGGGGCCCCGCCCGCGTCCTGGACCTCGTCGAGCGCGCCGACGTCCTCATCGAGGGCTTCCGCCCCGGCGTCGCCGAACGGCTCGGCGTCGGGCCGGCCGACTGCCACGCCCGCAACCCGAAGCTGGTCTACGGCCGGATGACCGGCTGGGGCCAGGACGGGCCGCTCGCCCACACCGCCGGGCACGACATCGCCTACATCGCCGTCACCGGCGCCCTCGGCATGATCGGCCGCCCGGACGAGCCCCCGGCCGTCCCCGCCAACCTGGTCGGCGACTACGCGGGCGGCTCGCTCTACCTCGTCATCGGCGTCCTCGCGGCCCTCGGGCACGCCCGCACCCCCGGCGGCGCGGGCCAGGTCGTCGACGCGGCCATCGTCGACGGGACCGCCCACCTCACCGCGATGATCCACGGCATGCTGGCGGCCGGCGGCTGGCAGGACCGCCGCGGCGCCAACCTGCTCGACGGCGGCTGCCCCTTCTACGGGACCTACGAGACCTCCGACGGCCGCTACATGGCCGTCGGGGCCCTGGAGCAGCAGTTCTACGACACCTTCGTGGAGCTGCTCGGCATCGCGGAGCAGGCCCCGGCCCGCAAGGACCTGGCCCGCTGGGGCGAGCTGCGCGAGGCCGTGGCCGCACGGTTCAAGACCCGTACGAGCGAGGAGTGGACGGCGGTCTTCGAGGGCACCGACGCGTGCGTGGCCCCGGTGCTCTCCCTGCGCGAGGCCCCGCACCACCCGCACCTCGCGGCCCGCGGGACCTTCACCGAGCACGCCGGGATCACCCAGCCCGCCCCCGCCCCGCGCTTCTCCGCGACCCCCACCCGCGTCGCCTCCGGGCCGGCCCTGCCCGGCGCGGACACCGCATCCGTGGCCGCCGACTGGGACGTGCCGGCCCTGCTCCCGGAAGGGGCCTGATGGAACTGTCGATGCTGCTCGACTACGCCGGCGACGCGCGCCGCGCCGCGGACGAGGCGGCGGCGCTGGAGTCGGCCGGCCTCGACGCCCTGTGGGTCGCCGAGGCCTGGGGCTTCGACCTGTCGGGCCGCAAGCGCGACGCGGCGGCCGCCGTCCCGGACGAGTTCTGCGAGCTGATGACGCTGTGCGGCCCGGAGGGCTACGTGCGCGAGCGCGTCGAGGCCTTCCGCGAGGCGGGGGTCACGATGCTCAACGTCACCCCCGTCGGCCCCGAGCCCGCCCGCCTGATCGAGACCGTCAAGAACTGGCTTTAGGGAGCCCGCTGATGAAACGCCGGATCTTCGACGCCGACCACGAGGCGTTCCGCGAGACCGTCCGCACCTTCCTCACCAAGGAGGTGCTGCCGCACTACGAGCAGTGGGAGAAGGACGGCATCGTCAGCCGCGAGGCCTGGCGGGCCGCCGGCCGGCAGGGACTGCTGGGCCTGGCCGTCCCGGAGGAGTACGGGGGCGGCGGCAACACCGACTTCCGCTACGCCGCCGTGATCGCCGAGGAGTTCACCCGCGCGGGCGCCCCCGGACTCGCCTTCGGCCTGCACAACGACATCATCGGGCCCTACCTGACCTCGCTGGCCACCGAGGAGCAGAAGCGCCGCTGGCTGCCCGGCTTCTGCTCGGGCGAGACCATCACCGCCATCGCCATGACCGAGCCGGGCGCGGGCTCCGACCTCCAGGGCATCCGCACCAGCGCCGAGGACCGGGGCGACCACTGGGTGCTGAACGGCTCCAAGACCTTCATCTCCAACGGCATCCTCGCCGACCTGGTGATCGTGGTCGCCAAGACCACGCCCGAGGGCGGGGCGCACGGGCTGTCGCTGCTGGTCGTCGAGCGCGGCGCGGAGGGCTTCGAGCGCGGCCGCAACCTCGACAAGATCGGGCAGAAGGCTCAGGACACCGCCGAACTGTTCTTCCACGACGTCCGCGTCCCCAAGGAGAACCTGCTCGGCGAGCTGAACGGCGCCTTCGTCCACCTGATGACCAACCTCGCGCAGGAGCGGATGGGCATCGCGATGGCCGGCATCGCCGCCGCCGAGCACCTGCTGGAGATCACCACCCAGTACGTCAAGGAGCGCGAGGCCTTCGGCCGGCCGCTGTCCAAGCTCCAGCACATCCGCTTCGAGATAGCGGAGATGGCCACCGAGTGCGCGGTCACCCGCACCTTCCTCGACCGCTGCATCACCGACCACGCGAACGGCGAACTGGACCACGTGCACGCCTCGATGGCCAAGTGGTGGGCCACCGAGCTGCAGAAGCGTGTTGCCGACCGCTGTCTGCAACTGCACGGCGGATACGGATACATGACCGAATACCGGGTCGCGCGGGCCTTCACCGACGGCCGCATCCAGACCATCTACGGCGGCACGACCGAGATCATGAAAGAGATCATCGGCCGCTCCCTCCTCGGCTAAGACCCAGACCTCCCGAAAGGCTTGACCAGTGAGCACCGAAGCTTACGTATACGACGCGATCCGCACCCCGCGCGGCCGCGGCAAGGCCAGTGGCGCCCTGCACGGCACCAAGCCGATCGACCTGGTCGTCGGCCTCATCCACGCCCTGCGCGAGCGCAACCCGGGGCTGGACCCCGCCGCCATCGACGACATCGTGCTCGGCGTCGTCGGCCCGGTCGGCGACCAGGGCTCCGACATCGCCCGGATCGCGGCCATCGCCGCCGGACTCCCGGACACCGTGGCGGGCGTACAGGAGAACCGCTTCTGCGCCTCGGGTCTGGAGGCCGTCAACCTGGCCGCCGCCAAGGTCCGCTCCGGCTGGGAGGACCTGGTCCTCGCGGGCGGCGTGGAGTCCATGTCCCGCGTCCCGATGGCCTCCGACGGCGGAGCCTGGTTCAACGACCCGATGACCAACTGGGACGTCAACTTCGTCCCGCAGGGCATCGGCGCCGACCTGATCGCCACCATCGAGGGATTCTCCCGCCGCGACGTGGACGAGTACGCCGCCCTCTCCCAGGAGCGGGCCGCCGCGGCCATCAAGGACGGCCGCTTCGCCAAGTCCGTCGTCCCGGTCACCGACCGCAACGGCCTGGTCGTCCTGGACCACGACGAGTTCGTCCGCCCCGGCACCACCGCCGACACCCTCGCCAAGCTGAAGCCCTCCTTCGCGGACATCGGCGAGCTCGGCGGCTTCGACGCCGTCGCCCTCCAGAAGTACCACTGGGTCGAGAAGATCGACCACGTCCACCACGCCGGCAACTCCTCCGGCATCGTCGACGGCGCCTCCCTCGTCGCGATCGGCTCGCGCGAGGCCGGCGAGCGGTCCGGCCTCACGCCGCGCGCCCGGATCGTCTCGGCGGCCGTCTCCGGCTCCGAGCCCACCATCATGCTCACCGGCCCCGCCCCGGCCACCCGCAAGGCCCTCGCCAAGGCCGGGCTGACCATCGACGACATCGACCTGATCGAGATCAACGAGGCCTTCGCCGGTGTCGTGCTGCGCTTCGTCAAGGACATGGGCGTCTCCCTCGACAAGGTCAACGTCAACGGCGGCGCCATCGCGCTCGGCCACCCGCTCGGCGCCACCGGCGCGATGATCCTCGGCACGATCGTCGACGAGCTGGAGCGCCAGGACAAGCGCTACGGGCTCGTCACCCTCTGCGTCGGCGGCGGCATGGGCGTCGCCACCATCGTCGAACGCCTCTAGCCGTGCGGCGCAGAGAAGGCCAGACCACCCCGTAGCGACCGAGCCGGACCTTCCGGCCGGCCCCTCCCGCCCGGCCCTGCCGAACCAGACTTCCACGGAGACCCACCCCATGACCGAGACCCGCACCATCCGCTGGGAACAGGACGAGACCGGCGTCGTCACCCTGGTCCTCGACGACCCCGACCAGTCCGCCAACACCATGAACCAGGCCTTCAAGGACTCCATCGCGGCCGTCGCCGACCGTGCCGAAGCCGAGAAGGACTCCATCCGGGGCATCATCTTCACCTCCGCCAAGAAGACCTTCTTCGCGGGCGGCGACCTCAAGGACATGATCCGGCTGCGCCCCGAGCACGCGCAGCTCGCCTTCGACACCGGCACCGAGATCAAGCGCTCGCTGCGCCGCATCGAGACCCTCGGCAAGCCGGTCGTCGCCGCCATCAACGGCGCGGCGCTGGGCGGCGGTTACGAGATCGCCCTCGCCTCCCACCACCGCGTCGCCCTCGACGCGCCCGGCTCGAAGATCGGCCTGCCCGAGGTCACCCTCGGCCTGCTCCCGGCCGGCGGCGGCGTCACCCGTACCGTGCGCCTGATGGGCATCGCCGACGCACTGCTCAAGGTGCTGCTCCAGGGCACCCAGTACAACCCGAAGCGCGCCCTGGAGAACGGCCTGGTCCACGAACTGGCCGCCACCCCCGAGGAGATGATCGCCAAGGCCCGCGCCTTCATCGACGCGAACCCCGAGTCGAAGCAGCCCTGGGACGTACCCGGCTACCGGATCCCGGGCGGCACCCCGTCCAACCCGCGGTTCGCCGCCAACCTCCCGGCCTTCCCGGCCAACCTGAAGAAGCAGCTGAACGGGGCCCCGTACCCGGCCCCGCGCAACATCCTGGCCTGCGCCGTCGAGGGCACCCAGGTGGACTTCGAGACCGCGCTGACCATCGAGGCCCGCTACTTCACCGAGCTGGTCACCGGCCAGACCGCCAAGAACATGATCCAGGCGTTCTTCTTCGACCTCCAGGCCGTCAACGCGGGCCGCAGCCGCCCGCAGGGGATCGAGCCGCGCACGGTCCGCAAGGTCGCCGTCCTCGGCGCCGGCATGATGGGCGCGGGCATCGCCTACTCCTGTGCCCGCGCGGGCATCGAGGTGGTGCTCAAGGACGTCAGCGCCGAGGCCGCGGCCAAGGGCAAGGCGTACTCCGAGAAGCTGCTCGACAAGGCCGTCTCCCGCGGCCGTACGACCGAGGCCCAGCGCGCCGAGCTGCTCGCCCGGATCACCCCCACCGCCGACGCGGCCGACCTGGCGGGCTGCGACGCCGTCATCGAGGCCGTCTTCGAGGACACCGCCCTCAAGCACAAGGTGTTCCAGGAGGTCCAGGACGTCATCGCGCCCGACGCGCTGCTCTGCTCCAACACCTCCACCCTGCCCATCTCCGGGCTCGCGGTGGGCGTCAAGCGCCCCGCCGACTTCATCGGGCTGCACTTCTTCTCGCCCGTCGACAAGATGCCGCTCGTCGAGATCATCAAGGGGGAGCAGACCGGCGACGAGGCCATCGCCCGCGCCTTCGACCTGGTCCGCCAGATCAACAAGACCCCGATCGTGGTCAACGACTCGCGCGGGTTCTTCACCTCGCGCGTCATCGGCCAGTTCATCAACGAGGGCGTGGCCATGGTCGGCGAGGGCATCGAGCCCGCCTCGATCGAGCAGGCCGCCGCCCAGGCCGGCTACCCGGCCAAGGTGCTCTCGCTGATGGACGAGCTCACCCTCACCCTCCCGCGCAAGATCCGCAACGAGACCCGCAAGGCCTTCGAGGCCGAGGGCCGCGCGTGGGCCGAGCACCCCGCGGACGGGGTCATCGACCGGATGGTCGACGAGTTCGGCCGCCCGGGCCGCAGCGGCGGGGCCGGCTTCTACGCGTACGACGAGGCGGGCAAGCGCGCCGGCATCTGGCCGGGCCTGCGCGAGCACTTCACCAAGCCGGGGTACGAGATCCCGTTCGAGGACATGAAGGAGCGGATGCTCTTCTCCGAGGCCCTGGACACCGTCCGCTGCCTCGACGAGGGCGTGCTCACCTCCGTCGCCGACGCCAACATCGGCTCCATCATGGGCATCGGCTTCCCGGCCTGGACCGGCGGCGTGATCCAGTACATCAACGGCTACGAGGGCGGCCCGGCGGGCTTCGTGGCCCGTGCGCGCGAACTCGCCACCAGCTACGGCGAGCGCTTCACCCCGCCGGCGTCCCTCGTGGCGAAGGCCGAACGGGGCGAGACGTACGGCGACTAGCGCGCCCGGCGCGGAAGGGCAGGCCGGGTGCGCTCCCGGCCCGGCCCGTCGCGCCCGTTCTCCCGGGGGGGCGGGCCCGGGACCCCCGCGGCCCAGGGCCAGGGGCACGACCCGGCCCGGGCCCGGGAGAAAAC
>NZ_JBHXNP010000048.1:0-63783 GCF_042719495.1 Streptomyces sp. NPDC058525 | reverse complement strand
GTGTGGAAGATCTCGGTCGACTCGGCGGTGGCCTCGGCGGCCGTCTCGCTCCTCGCCGTCGTCCACTCGCCCTGGTGGACCGCCGCGTACGCGGTGACGGCGGCGGTCTGCTGGTCCCGGGTGGCCCTCGGCTATCACACCGTCGCCCAGACGGTGGCGGGACGCGGGGCGCGGCCTGGGCCGGACGCGCGGGGCGGGCGCGGACGCACAGGGCGGGGGCGGGCGCGCCGCGGGGCCGGGCGGCAGCGCGCGAGGCGCGGGCGGGGCCGGACGCGCGGGGCGGGGCGGGGGCCGATGCCCGGGAGCTCGCGGGGGCGGGGCCGGGCGCGCGGGCCGATGCCCCGAGCTCGCGGGGGCGGCGTACGCGCAGGGCAGGGGCGGGTACGCAGCTCGCGCGAGGCGGGCGCGAACGCGGCGGGCCGATGCGCGGGAGCTCACGGGGGGCGGCGTACACGCAGGGCGGGCGCGCGGCGGGGGCGGGCGTGCGAAGCGCGGGCGCGCGGGGCGGGGCCGGACGCGCGGGGCGGGGCCGGGCGGGCACGCGGGGCGGGGGCGGGCGGGCACGCGGGGCGGGGGCGGGCGCGCGGGGCGGGGGCTCCGTTGGTTCCGGAGGTCCCGCCGCCGCGTTTGTTGCCGTAGTGCGTAGCCGTGCCGTGTCGCCGTCAGGCGAGTTCGACCACCGCGCGGGACATGCCCAGCACCTTCTGGCCTGCGCTCATCGCCGTCAGGTCGACGCGGACGCGGTTGTCCTCCAGCTTGGCCGCGACCTTGGCCGTGACCTCGATCAGGCCGCCCTGGTCGTCGTTCGGCACCACGACCGGCTTGGTGAAGCGCACGCCGTACTCGACCACCGCGCCCGGGTCGCCGGCCCAGTCGGTGACCACGCGGATCGCCTCGGCCATGGTGAACATGCCGTGCGCGATCACGTCCGGCAGCCCGACCTCCTTGGCGAACTTCTCGTTCCAGTGGATCGGGTTGAAGTCGCCCGAGGCGCCGGCGTACCGGACCAGCGTGGCGCGCGTCACGGGGAAGGACGCCGCGGGCAGCTCGGTGCCGACCTCGACGTCCGCGTACTGGATCTGCGCTGCCATGTCAGGCCTCCTCGGGGGCGCGGGAGACGAGCTTCGTCCACGCCGTCACCACGTGCTCGCCGGTCTCGTCGTGGACCTCGCCGCGGATGTCGATGATGTCGTTGCCCGCGAGGGACTTCACGGCCTCGATGGTCGAGGTGACGGTCAGCCGGTCACCGGCCCGCACGGGGCGCGAGTACGCGAACTTCTGGTCGCCGTGCACGACGCGGCTGTAGTCCAGCCCGAGCTGCGGGTCCTGGACGACCTGGCCGGCCGCCGCGAAAGTGATCGCGAACACAAAAGTCGGCGGTGCGATCACATCGGGGTAGCCGTACGCCTTGGCGGCTTCGGGGTCGGTGTACACGGGATTGGCGTCACCCACGGCGACCGCGAATTCGCGGATCTTCTCCCGGCCGACCTCGTACGGATCGGTGGGGGGGTAACTCCGCCCCACGAAGGACTGGTCGAGAGCCATGACTCACTACCTCCTGATGAAGGGACACGAAAGACACAAAGACGGTGCGGCTACAAGCACCCGGCCGCAGATACGTGCGGAAACGACACGAGGCCGCCCCCCAAAGAAGGGGACGACCTCATGACGGTGCCTGTTATTGAGACTTCGCCAGGATCAGCGGGTCTCGCGGTGCGCGGTGTGCGAGTTGCAGCGCGGGCAGTGCTTCTTCATCTCCATGCGGTCCGGGTTGTTACGCCGGTTCTTCTTGGTGATGTAGTTCCGCTCCTTGCACTCCACGCAGGCCAGCGTGATCTTCGGGCGGACGTCGGTGGCAGCCACGTGAGTGCTCCTTGACGGACTATGGGACGGATGAACGCATAAAAGAGTAGCCGATCGGGAGACCGACCCCGCAATCGGCTACTGTGTGTAGCGGCGACCGGACTTGAACCGGTGACACAGCGATTATGAGCCGCTTGCTCTACCGACTGAGCTACGCCGCTTTGATGTGATCGGAACCCCACCCGAGGGTGGGGAACCTCTCTCACCAGAGCCCCAATGCGGAATCGAACCGCAGACCTTCTCCTTACCATGGAGACGCTCTACCGACTGAGCTATTGGGGCGAGCGATGAAGACATTACACGGTTGCCTGCCGATCGCCCAAATCCTTTGCGGGGACCGGGCTCCGAGGGGGTCCCGACGCCTTTCTTGATCAGCCCGCAGAGGGCTCACACGTCACTTCGGGCACGGATTGTGTGCGGGCTCACACGCCGTCACACGCGTACGGGGGCCGCGCGAGCCCGGCCGGCCCCGCTGGAGCGCACACCGGTGCGCTGCGGCGCACGGGCACCACACCGGTACGACTATTGCGCTCTTCCCTGAAGCGGGGTGCGCCGCGCCCTAGGCTCTGAGCACGCTGCGTGATCTTGGGCCGCGGGCCGCGGCCACGGCCCAGGACCGCCCGAGCCACCGCAGGAGCGCGATGTCCGACAGCCAGCCGCAGCAGCCGTTCCAGTCCCCGCGCAGCGGCCGCGGCGAGGGCGGCGGACACGGACCCGCGCACGGCCCCTCCCAGAACCCCTCGCGGGGCCCTTCGCCGAGCCCCTCCCGCAGCCGGAGCCACCTCCCCGATCACGACCACGGCCGCGGCCACTCCCTGGGCCCCTCCTCGGACCACGCCCATGCCCACGGCACTGGCACCGGCACCGGCACCGGCACCGGCCACTCCCCCGGCCCCGGTCACGCTGCCGCCGCCGAAGCGACCACCCTGCTGCTCGCCGGGGCGCGCCTCACCGACGGCCGGACCGTCGACGTCCGCCTCAGCGGCGGCCGGATCCAGGCCGTCGGCACCGCCGGCAGCCTGCCCGCCCCCGCCCTGTCCCGGGTGGACCTCGGCGGGTACCTGCTGCTGCCCGCCCCCGCCGAGCCCCACGCCCACGGGGACACCGCCCTGACCGCCGACGGCGAGGGGCCGGTCTCGTACACGCCCGACGAGGTCCAGCGCCGGGCCACCGAAGCCGCCCTGCTCCAGCTCGGCCACGGTGCCACCGCCGTGCGCTCCCACGTCCGGATCGGCGACGTGCACGGCCTCGGCCCCATGGAGGCCGTGCTCCAGGCCCGCCGCTCGCTGCGCGGGCTCACCGACCTGACCACCGTGGCCGTGCCCCG
The DNA here is from genome assembly GCF_042719495.1 of Streptomyces sp. NPDC058525. Lineage (NCBI taxonomy): Bacteria > Bacillati > Actinomycetota > Actinomycetes > Kitasatosporales > Streptomycetaceae > Streptomyces > Streptomyces sp. NPDC058525. The sequence continues at coordinate 60,593 of NZ_JBHXNP010000048.1, read as the reverse complement.
GCTGCTGACCGGGGTGGCCGGCGCCGACGGTCTGGCCATGCTGCGGGACGCGGTCAAGATGGGCGCGTCCGTGATCGGCGGCTGCCCGGACCTGGACCCGGACCCGACCGGCTTCCTCGAAGCCGTCCTGGGACTCGCCGACGAGCACGGCTGCCCGGTGGACCTGCACACGGACGGTGACGACCCCGGCCGTCTGGCACGGCTCGCGGCGATGGCCGGCGGGCTGCGCCCCGGCGTGAGCATCGGCCCCTGCGGCGGCCTGTCCCGGCTCCCGCTGGACGTGGCGGCCCGGGCCGCCGACCAGCTGGCCGCGGCCGGGGTACGGGTGACCTGCCTGCCCCAGGGCGACTGCGCGGCCCTGGAACGCCGCGGCCTGCGCACCGCCCCCGTACGCCTGCTGCGGGCCGCCGGGGTGCGCGTCACGGCCGGCAGCGGGGCGCTGCGGGACGCCGGGAACCCGGTCGGCCGCGGCGACCCCCTGGAGGCCGCGTACCTGCTGGCCTCCCAGGGCGGGCTGCGGCCGGGCGAGGCCTACGAGTCGGTCAGCACCGCCGCCCGGGAGGCCATGGGGCTTCCGGAGGTCCGGGTGGAAGCCGGCTTCCCGGCGGAGCTGCTCGCCGTACGCGGCGACCGGATCGCGGGCGTGTTGTCCCTCGCCTACAGCCGGATCGTGATCCACCGGGGGCGGGTGGTAGCCCGTACGAGTGCCGTGCGGGAGTACTGCGACTCGGCCGTCGCCGTGGCCCTGGACCTGCCCCGGCAGGGCCGTACGGAGCCCGGTCCCTGAACTTCGCCGGGCGTTCGCGGGCGCGGTGGCCCGGCTCGTCGTACGGTCGGGACATGCGCATCGTCATCGCGGGTGGACACGGTCAGATCGCGCTGCGGCTGGAGCGACTGCTCGCCGCGCGCGGGTACGAGGTCGCGGGGATCATCCGCGACCCGGCCCAGGGCGACGACCTCCGGGAGGCGGGCGCCGAACCCGTGCTGTGCGATCTGGAGTCGGCCTCGGTGGAGCACGTGGCGGGCATCCTGCACGGCGCGGAGGTCGCGGTGTTCGCGGCCGGCGCGGGTCCGGGCAGCGGCATCGGGCGCAAGGACACCGTGGACCGGGGTGCGGCGGTGCTGTTCGCGGACGCGGCCGAACGGGCCGGTGTGCGGCGCTTCCTGATGGTCTCTTCGATGGGCGCGGACTCACGGCACGAGGGCGACGAGGTCTTCGACGCCTACCTCCGGGCGAAGGGCGAGGCCGACGAGCACGTCCGCACCCGGCTGGGCCTCGAGTGGACGGTCCTGCGTCCCGGCTCGCTGCTCGACGACGCGGGGACGGGCACGGTCCGCCTGGAGGTGCGGACGGGCCGCGGGTCCGTCCCGCGCGACGACGTGGCGGCGGTGCTCGCCGAACTGGTCGAGACCCCGGCGACGGCCGGCCTGACCCTGGAGCTGGTCTCCGGTTCGACGCCGGTCGCGGTGGCGGTCAAGGACGTTGCGGGCAACTGACGCTGATGCGCGGTCGGCCCGCCCGCGCGCCCTCCCGCGCGCCCTCCCGCACGCTCAGAATTCGGCGGTCAGCCTGTCGTCGGACCGTCCGACCGAGTCCTGCTGGTACTGGTCCTCGTACGCCTGACGGATCCGCTCGATGCGCCCGCTGCGCTCGCCGGCCTCCTTCTCGGGGTACAGCAGCACCACCTCGTACGAGCTCTCGCGGACGACCTTGCCGTCCTGCCCGCGCCATTGCCCGTACCCGTCCTGGACGGTCATCCCCTCGGGGAAGGCAGGGGTGATCTCGCGGTCCAGGAACCGCATGAATTCCTTCTCGTCGACCGGCCCGCGGCCGTCGGGCCGCTCGGTGCCGAAGTACAGCCGGGTCTCCTGGTAGGGCTCCCCCACGTCCGTGTGGAGCGCCGCCCCGACCAGGGCCGGAATCCCGGCGCCGAGCAGGGCGATCAGCACCCCGCCGCCCACTTTCCCCCGCATGTCAGATGTCCATTTCACTCAAGGTGAACGAACAGGAGACCCCGACGATGCGGTCGGAACGGCAACAGCCCGCGCCTACACAGCCCGCCCGGCGAACCGCGAGAGCCGTACGAGAAGACCCCCGCCCACTGCTCTTCGCAGTAGACGGGGGTCTCACATCGCGTGGCGGCGCCAGGGTTCGAACCTGGGTAGGCTGAGCCGGCAGATTTACAGTCTGCTCCCTTTGGCCACTCGGGCACACCGCCATGATCGCTGCCATTTTTCCGCCTCTCGGCGGCGCTCCCTGGCAACGACGTAAACGATACCTGATGACCGGGGGTGCTTCGCCACCGGATTGATCAGCACCGCGGGTGGGTGCGGTGGCTAGGCTTTGCCGCGCGGGCCGGGGATGTACGGCCGTGCCCTCCGGGGCGATCACCACCGACTTCAAGGAGCCACTGCACATGGCCGACTCCAGTTTCGACATCGTCTCGAAGGTCGAGCGGCAGGAGGTCGACAACGCCCTCAACCAGGCCGCCAAGGAACTGTCGCAGCGCTACGACTTCAAGGGCACCGGCGCCACGATCGCCTGGTCCGGCGACAAGATCCTGATGGAGGCGAACTCCGAGGAGCGCGTCAAGGCCGTCCTCGATGTGTTCGAGACCAAGCTGGTGAAGCGTGGAATCTCGCTCAAGGCGCTGGACGCCGGCGAGCCGCAGCTGTCCGGCAAGGAGTACAAGATCTTCGCCACGATCGAGGAGGGCATCTCCCAGGAGAACGCCAAGAAGGTCGCGAAGATCATCCGGGACGAGGGTCCCAAGGGCGTCAAGGCCCAGGTCCAGGGCGAGGAGCTGCGCGTCAGCTCCAAGAGCCGTGACGACCTCCAGGAGGTCCAGGCGCTGCTCAAGGGCAAGGACCTGGACTTCGCGATCCAGTTCGTGAACTACCGCTGATCCAGGTCACCGACCTGCCCGCACGCCGGCCCGGCGGTCCTCACGGACCGCCGGGCCGCGGTGGTTCCACGGCGGTTGTGCGGAGTGTGTGCGGGGCGTGAGCGGCGCGTGCGCCACCGCGGGCTTCTGTGGGCACTTGGGCGCGATGGGTGCGCCCTCCAGGCTGGTGGCAATCCATCACCGCTTGCAGGGGGGTTCTCGCATGCCTGGGGCCGGCACGTTTCGCGCAGACTTCGGGGCGTCCGTGGTCGTCGCGCTGGTCGCGCTGCCGCTGTGCGTGGGGGTGGCCGTCGCCTCGGGCGCGCCGGCCGAGCTGGGGATCGTCACCGGGGTGGTCGGCGGACTGGTCACCGGCTGGTTCAGGGGCAGCTCGCTCCAGGTGAGCGGGCCCGCGGCCGGGCTCACCGTGCTCGTCTACGAGGCGGTGCAGGCGTACGGTCTGCCCGCGCTCGGCGTACTGGTGCTGGCGGCCGGGGTGCTGCAGCTGGGCATGGGGGCGCTGCGGCTCGGGCGGTGGTTCCGGGCGATCTCCGTCGCCGTCGTGCACGGGATGCTGGCCGGGATCGGGCTGGTCCTGATCGCAGGGCAGCTCTATGCCCTGGGCGGGGTGGAGGCTCCGGGGCAGACCCTGGCCAAGCTGGGCGGGGTGCACGGACTCGCGGCGCAGGCCGACTGGGCCGCCGTGGCGCTCGGCGCCGGGACCATCGCCGTCATATCGCTCTGGCGCCGCATGCCGGCGCGGCTGCGCCTGGTGCCCGGAGCGCTGGTGGGAGTGGCGGCCGCCACCGCCGCGGCCGCCCTGCTGCGGCTGCCCGTGGACAAGGTGCGGGTGACGGGGGTGCTGGACGCCGTGTCCCCGCCCGGCTGGGGAGACTTCGGCGTGCTGGCGTCCTTCGGGGCGGCCGGGACGGTGATCGCGCTGGCGCTGATCGCCTCCGCCGAGACCCTCTTCAGCGCCGCCGCCGTGGACCGGATGCACGACGGCCCCCGGACCGACTACGACCGCGAACTCGTCGCCCAGGGCATGGGCAACACGGTCTGCGGGCTGCTCGGGGCACTGCCGATGACCGCCGTCATCGTCCGCAGCTCCGCCAATGTGGAGGCCGGGGCCCGCACCCGTGCCTCCCGGATCATGCACGGCGGCTGGCTGCTGCTCTTCGCCGTGGCCTTCCCCCAGGTGCTGGAGGCTGTGCCGCTCGCCGCGCTCGCCGGGGTGCTCCTGCACGCCGGATGGAAGCTCCTGCCGGCCCGGGCCGTGGCCGCGCTGTGGCGGACGCACCGGGGCGAGGCGGTGGTCCTGCTGGTCACGGCCACCGCGATCGTGGCCACCAATCTTTTCGAGGGCGTGCTGATCGGGCTGGGGCTCGCCATCGCCAAGGCGGCCTGGGAGACCTCCCACGTGCACATCGAGGAGGTCTGGGAGGACGGCGAGCTGTCCGTCCGGGTCGTGGGCAACGCCAGCTTCCTGCGGCTGCCCAAACTGCTCGACGCCCTGGACGCGCTGCCGCACGGGAAGCCCGTACGGCTCGACCTGAGCGGACTGCGCCATCTCGACCACGCCTGCCTGACCGCACTGGAGGGCTGGGAGCGCCAGCGGGTGCCGGCGCCCGGCCGGGAAGGCGTCATCTAGCGCCGGTACCCTCCGCGCGTGGACAACGAGTTGAGACGCACGCTCGGGCTGTCCGACGCCGTCGTCGTCGGGCTCGGTGCGATGGTCGGTGCCGGGATCTTCGCCGCCCTCGCCCCGGCGGCCCGCGCGGCGGGAGGGGCGCTCCTCGGCGCTCTCGCACTGGCGGCCCTGGTGGCCTACTGCAACGCGCACTCCTCGGCGCGGCTCGCCGCCCGGTATCCGGCCTCCGGCGGCACGTACGTCTACGGGCGCGAGCGGCTCGGGCCCTTCTGGGGGTATTTGGCCGGGTGGGGGTTCGTCGTCGGCAAGACGGCCTCCTGCGCGGCGATGGCCCTGACGGTGGGCGCGTACGTCTGGCCTGGGCAGCAGCACGCCGTGGCGGTCGCGGCGGTGGTGGCGCTGACCGCCGCGAACTACGGGGGTGTGCAGAAGTCCGCCCGGATCGCCCGGCTGATCGTGGCGGCGGTACTGGCGGTCTTGGCCGGGGTGGTCGTGGTGTGCCTTTCTTCGGGTGCCGCCGACGCCGGGCGGCTCGGCAGCGCGGACTGGGGTGCCTTCGGGCTGTTGCAGGGGGCGGGCCTGCTGTTCTTCGCGTTCGCGGGCTACGCCCGCATCACCACCCTGGGCGAGGAGGTGCGCGACCCGGAGCGGACGATCCCGCGGGCGGTGCCGCTGGCGCTCGGGATCGCGCTGCTGGTGTACGCCCTGGTGGCGGTGGCGGCGCTGTCGGTGCTGGGCGCCGGCGGGCTGGCGGGGGCCGCGGCCCCACTCGCCGACGCGGTCCGGGCGGCCGGCCGGCCCGAACTGGCCCCGGTGGTCCGGGTGGGTGCGGCCCTGGCCGCGCTGGGCTCGCTGCTCGCCCTCGTCCTCGGGGTCTCGCGGACCACGCTGGCGATGGCCCGGGACGGCCATCTCCCCCGCACGCTGGCCGCGGTACATCCCCGGCGCCGTGTTCCGCACCATGCGGAGCTCGCCGTGGGCGCGGTGGTGGCGGTGCTGGCGGCCACCGCCGACCTGCGGGGCGCGATCGGCTTCTCCTCCTTCGGAGTGCTGGCCTACTACGCGATCGCGAACGCCTCCGCGTGGACTCTCGGTTCAGGTGTCAAGGGGCGGGCCGTGGCAGCGGTCGGGCTGTCCGGCTGTGTGGTGCTGGCCTGCTCACTGCCCCTCGCGTCGGCGGTCGCGGGGGCAGGGGTGCTGGCGCTCGGGGCACTGGCCTACGGGGTGCGCGGGCGGATCAGATCCGGGATCTGAACGCCGTCCAGGGAACCAGCTCCAGGTCGGTCTCCTCGCCCAGCCCGGACTCCTCGCAGAACCAGGCGGTGCCGTCCAGCCAGCCGCGGAGCCAGCCGGCCAGGCTGGGGGTGTCGATGGACCAGGCGAGGTCCGGCTCCCCGGGATTCGGGTCGAACAGCAGGACCTGGGCGGTGTCGGAGCGGCAGTCCACGCAGACGTACGTGCCGCAGCCGAAGTCGGCTATCGGCAGCACGCCCTCCGGCCAGCGCCATCCGGACGACTCGCGCTGCGCCCCGTACGTCCGGACGGCCTGACGCAGCGGCAGCAGTCCCTGCTCGGGGCCGAATCCGCCGTCGCCGACGCGGGTGTGCAGACCGGCGAGCAGCGGCGGCAGGGCGAAGCCGAGTATGCCCTCGGCCCGGGCGATCTCCTCGCTGCCCAGCGGCGCGGGCAGGGCCCTTCCGTGCCCGCGCACGGAGGTGCGTACGCGGTCTGCGACTTGCTCCAGCAACTGCTCGGTCTCGTTCATGCGTTCATGGTGACGCACCCCACCGACAGCCCGCTCAGCCTGTGGAAAACTCTGCGGGGGACGCGGTCACCGGGAGGCGAACGGGGCGTCCGACGGGACGATTTCGCGGCCCAGCGGGAGCAGCGAGAGCGGGACCATCTTGAAGTTGGCGATGCCGAACGGGATGCCGATGATCGTGATGCACAGCGCGATGCCGGTGAAGATGTGGCCGAGGGCCAGCCACCAGCCCGCAAGGACCAGCCACAGGACGTTGCCGATGGCGGATCCCGCCCCCGAGTCACGGCGCTCGACCGTGGTGTAGCCGAACGGCCAGAGGGCATACACCGCGATGCGGAAGGCGGCGATGCCGAAGGGGATGCCGATGATGGTGATGCAGAGCAGCACGCCCGCGAGGCAGTAGCCGAGGAACAGCCAGATGCCGCTGAGGATGAGCCATATGACGTTCAGGATTGTCTTCACTGCCTACGGCCTGCCATCTGTTCGAGCCGGGCGATGCGCTCGGCCATCGGAGGGTGTGTGGAGAACATCTTAGAAAGCCCCTGGCCCGGACGGAACGGGTTCGCGATCATCATGTGGCTGGCGGTCTCCAGCCGGGGCTCGGGGGGCAGCGGGAGCTGTTTGGTGCCCGCGTCCAGCTTGCGCAGGGCGCTGGCCAGGGCGAGCGGGTCACCGGTGAGCTGGGCGCCGGAGGCGTCGGCCTCATACTCGCGCGAGCGGCTGATGGCCAGCTGGATCACGGAGGCGGCCAGCGGGCCCAGGATCATGATGAGCAGCATCCCGAAGAGGCCGGGGCCCTCGTCGTCGCTGGATCGACCGACCGGTATCAGCCAGGCGAAGTTCACGAGGAACATGATCACCGAGGCGAGGGCGCCGGCGACCGACGAGATCAGGATGTCGCGGTTGTAGACGTGGCTGAGCTCGTGGCCGATGACCCCGCGCAATTCGCGCTCGTCGAGGATGCGCAGGATGCCCTCGGTGCAGCAGACCGCGGCGTTGCGCGGGTTGCGGCCGGTGGCGAAGGCGTTCGGGGCCTCGGTGGGCGAGATGTAGAGGCGGGGCATGGGCTGGCGCGCGGACGTGGAGAGCTCGCGCACCATGCGGTAGAGCTCGGGGGCCTCGAACTCGCTGACGGGGCGGGCGCGCATCGCGCGTAGAGCCAGCTTGTCGCTGTTCCAGTACGCGTACGCGTTCGTCCCGAGGGCGATGACGACGGCGACGATCAGGCCGCCCCGGCCGAAGAAGCTCCCGATGACGATGATGAGTGCCGACAGACCGCCGAGGAGTACGGCGGTCTTCAGCCCGTTGTGCCGGCGGTGCACGGTACGCCCTCCTAGTGGTGCGGCAGGGGGACCCGATGCGAGGGTCTACGGTCCAGTGGACCCTCCCTTCCTGGTCAACGCGAGGTGGGCGCGTCTGGTTCCCAGGGCGCACGGGGGCCGCCGCCCCGGAGGCGGGGGCGGCGGGGCGGCGGCGGGCGTTGCTCCGTACGGGTTACGGGTGCGGGCGGGGGCGGTGCGTACCAGCAGAGCGCCTCGCTGAGCCCGCGGCCGTCGCGCGTTTCGGCCTACTGCGGGAAGAGGCTGCCCGACGCGAAGCGCAGGACCAGCTGCGGGGCGCCCGAGAGGACGACCGCCGTGACGGCGGTGAGGGCGATGGCCGCCGTGACCGGCCAGGGGGCCTTCGTACGGGCCTGCGCGGACTCGGCGGCGTCGGCGCCCTCGCCGGCCTCCGGGGCGCGGAAGAGGAGCGCGGTCCACCGCAGGTAGTAGTAGAGGGCGATGACGACGTTGACGGCCATGACCACGGCCAGCCAGCCCAGGCCCGCATCGACCGCCGACCGGAAGACGGTGACCTTGGCGAAGAGGCCGATGATGCCCGGCGGCAGTCCGGCCAGGCAAAGCAGGAAGAAGGCCAGCGAGAGCGCGGCCGCCGGGCGCTCCGCGTACAGGCCCCGGTAGTCGCTGATCCGGTGCAGCGGCTTCGTACGGGCGACCAGGGCGGCCACGGCGAAGGCGCCCAGGTTCACCGCGGCGTACATGAGGGCGTAGGCGACCGTGGAGCCGATCTGGTCGCGCTGGGAGTACGCGGCGGCGGCGATCGGGACCAGCAGGTAGCCGGCCTGGCCGACCGAGGACCAGGCGAGCAGCCGTACGGCGCTGTTCGGGCGGTCGGCGGACTGGCGCAGGGCGGCGGCGTTGCCGAAGGTCATGGTGAGCGCGGCCAGTACGGCCAGCGCCGGGCCCCAGATGTCGGAGTACGCCGGGAAGGCGATCACCGTGACGAGGATGAGGCCGGTGAATCCGACGGCCTTGCCGATCACCGAGAGGTAGCCGGCGATGGGCAGGGGGGCGCCGACGTAGGTGTCGGGGACCCAGAAGTGGAAGGGGACGGCCGCGGTCTTGAAGGCGAAGCCGACGAGGGTGAGGGCGACGCCGGCCATGGCGAGGGTGTCGAGCTGACCCGGTACCTCTTCGAGGCGGTCGGCCACCTGGGCCAGGTGCAGGGAGCCGGTGGTGGCGTAGACGAAGCTGACGCCCAGCAGCGACACGGCGGTGGCGGTGACGGAGGAGAGGAAGAACTTGAGCGCGGCCTCGGAGGAGAGCCGGTCGCCGCGGCGCATGCCGACGAGTGCGAAGGCGGGCAGCGAGGCCACCTCGAGGGCGACGATCAGGGTGGCGAGGTCGCGGGAGGCGGGCAGCAGGGCCGCGCCGGCGGCGGAGGAGAGCAGCAGGAACCAGTACTCGCCCGCGGGCATGCGCGTGTCGCGGACGGCGGTGACCGACAGCAGGGCGGTGACCAGCGCGCCGGCCAGCACCAGGAACTGCACGACGAGCGTGAAGTGGTCGGCGGTGTAGCTGCAGGCGGCCGGGTCCTGGTCGCCGACGAGGCAGAAGGTGCTCCGGTCGCCGGCGCGCAGCGGCAGCAGGGTGGCGGTCGCGGCGGCGAGGCCGGCGACGGAGATCCAGCCGAGGGCGGGCTTCGCGCGTTCGGGTACGAAGAGGTCGGCGACCAGGACCGCCAGGGCGACGGCGGCGGTGATCACGACGGGCGCGATGGCGAGCCAGTCGACGGACTGGACCAGGCTGGGGGTGTCGGCGGCCAGGACCGCGAGGGCCGTCATGCGTTGCCTCCTGCGAGGAGCTTCTGGACGGCCGGGTCGGTGAGGCCGAGGAGGACCGCGGGCCACAGGCCGGCGAGGACGGTGAGGGCGACGAGCGGGGTCCAGGCGGCGAACTCGTAGCGCTGGATGTCCGCGACGGCGTGCTCCGGGCCGGCTTTCGGGTCGCCCATGCAGACGCGCCGTACGACGATCAGCAGGTAGGCGGCGGTGAGCAGGGTGCCGAACGCGCCGATGGCCGTGTAGGTGAGGAACGCGGGGCGGGACAGGCCCTCGGCGGGGTCGAACGCGCCGAACAGGGCCAGCATCTCGCCCCAGAAGCCGGCCAGGCCCGGGAGGCCGAGCGAGGCGACGGCGGCGAAGGCGAGGAACGCCCCGAAGCGGGGGGCGCGGCCGTAGAGGGCGGCGCCGGTGGCCCCGGCGAGGGTGTCGAGGTCGGCGGTGCCGTAGCGGTCCTTGAGGGCGCCGACCAGGAAGAAGAGGAGGCCGGTGATCAGGCCGTGGGCGATGTTGGCGAAGAGCGCGCCGTTGACGCCGGTGGGGGTCATGGACGCGATACCGAGGAGCACGAAGCCCATGTGGCCGACGGAGGAGTACGCAATGAGGCGCTTGAGGTCGCCCTTGTTCCCCTTGCGGGCCAGTGCGAGGCAGGCGAGGGATCCGTAGACGATGCCGATGGCGGCGAGCGCGCCCAGGTACGGGGCGAAGGTGGCCATGCCGTCGGGGGTGACGGGGAGCAGGATGCGGACGAACCCGTACGTGCCCATCTTGAGCAGGACGCCGGCCAGCAGGACGGATCCGACGGTGGGGGCGGCGGTGTGGGCGTCGGGCAGCCAGCTGTGCAGCGGCCACATCGGGGTCTTCACGGCGAGGCCGATGCCGATGGCGAGGACGGCCAGGAGCTGGGTGGTGTGGGTCAGTTCGCGGCCGTTGTCAGAGGCGAGTGCCACCATGTCGAATGTGCCGCTCTTCAGTCCGATGAGCAGCAGACCGAGCAGCATGACGACGGAGCCGAGGAGCGTGTAGAGGATGAACCTCCAGGCGGCGGCCTGCCGCTGAGCACCGCCCCAGCGGGCGATGAGGAAGTACATCGGGATGAGGACCATCTCGAAGGCGAGGAAGAAGAGCATCAGGTCGAGGACGGCGAAGGTCGCGAGGGTGCCGGACTCGAGGACGAGGAGCAGGGCGACGAAGGCCTTCGGGGAGGGGCCTTCGGGGAGCTTGAAGTAGCTGTAGAGCGCGCACAGGAAGAACAGCAGCGCGGTCATCAGGAGGAGGGGGAGCGAGATGCCGTCGATGCCGAGGTGGATCCGGATGTTCAGCGCCTGGATCCAGCTGATGTCCGTCGTCGCCTGGAAGCGGGACGGGGCGTCGTGGTCGAAGCCCAGGGTGAGGGCGATCGCCGCGGCGAGGATCACGCCGGTCACGGTCACGCCGTGGCGGAGCACGGCCTGTTCGGGGCTGCGGCCCTTGAGCCCGGGCGGGGGCGGCAGGAGCGCCGCGGCCGCGCCGAGGAGCGGTGCGGCCACGATGAACGCCAGAAGGAACTGCATCACGGACGGGCTGATATCAATCACGGCTGACTCACGGCTCACGATCCGGCGTTGACGTTGGCGAGGACGGCGGTGGCGATCGCCAGGACCACGGCGCCGGCGAGCAGGGCGCTCAGGTAGCTCTGCACGTTGCCGGTCTGGGCGCGGCGTACGAGGCTGCCGAGCAGCCTGGTGCTGCCGCCCGCGCCGCGCACGTACGTCTCCACGACCTCGCGGTCGAGGAAGCGGACCAGGCCGGCGGCCGCGCGGACGGGTCGGACGAAGAGCCGGTCGTAGACGGCGTCGAGGTGGAAGCCGTCCGCCGCGTGGCGGTGCAGCGGGCCGAGGAAGGCCTTGCCGGGGTCGGGGGCGGAGCCGGCCGGGACGGCGGGGTGGTCGTGGGTGACCTCGGCGACCTCGGGGGTCTCGGCGGCTGACTCCGCGGCGGCGGTGGAGGCGGACAGGCCGGTTCCGTAGCCGGCTGCGGCGGCCTTGGCGGTGGCGCGCTGCCACAGGGCGTAGGTGAGCAGCGCTCCGATGACGGCGGCGCCGGTGCCGAGGATCGAGGTGGTCAGCGTCGGGGTGAGTTCCTTGCCGTCGAACCAGTCGGCGAGGGGGCCCGCCGCGAGGCCGAAGGCGGTGGACGGGATCGCCAGCAGCCACAGCACGCCGGTCATGGCGACGGGCTCCTTGCCGTGGTCGGGGGCGGCGGCGCCCCGGCCGCGGAAGGCCATCAGCCACAGCCGGGTGGCGTAGGCGGCGGTGAGCAGGGCGGTCAGCAGGCCGGCGGTGAGGACCAGCCAGCCGGCGGCGCCGGGGGCGAGCTCCGAGTGGCCGGTGGCGGTGTGCTCGGCGGCCACGAGGACGGCTTCCTTGGAGAAGAAGCCGGCGAACGGCGGGATCGCGGCGAGCGCGAGGAGCGCGATCGTCATCGTCCAGAAGGCGTCGGGAACGCGCTTGGCCAGGCCGTCCATACGGGACATGGCGGCCAGGGAGTTCGTACCGGCGGCGTGGATGATCACGCCCGCGCCGAGGAACAGGAGCGCCTTGAAGGCGCCGTGGGACAGGAGGTGGAAGACGGCGGCGCCCCGGTCGCCGACGGCCAGGGCCCCGGTCATGTAGCCGAGCTGGCCGACCGTGGAGTAGGCGAGCACCCGCTTGATGTCGTCCTGGGCCAGGGCGGCGAGGGCGGAGCCGACCATCGTGACGGCCGCAATGACGGCCATGACCACCAGCGCGGCGCGGGAGGCCGCGAAGACGGGGAGGAGGCGGGCGATGAAGTAGACACCGGCGGCGACCATCGTCGCGGCGTGGATCAGCGCGGAGACCGGGGTGGGGCCCGCCATGGCGTCCGGAAGCCAGGTGTGCAGCGGGAACTGCGCGGACTTGCCCGCGACTCCGGCGAGGAGAAGCAGCGCGATCAGTGTCGGGTGGTCGAGCCCGCCCGCGGCGACGGTGCCCAGGATCTTGGTGATCCGGAAGGAGCCGGCGTCGGTGGCGAGCGCGAACAGGCCGATCAGGAAGGGGACGTCGCCGAGCTTGGTGACGAGGAAGGCCTTCAGGGAGGCGGAGCGGGCCGCCTCGGTCTCCCAGTAGTGGCCGACGAGGAAGTACGAGCAGATGCCCATGACCTCCCAGCCGACCAGCAGCACCATCAGGTCGCCGGAGTAGACGACGAGCAGCATCGCGGAGGTGAACAGTGAGACCAGAGCGGCATACGACGGGTAGCGCGGGTCGTCGCGGAGGTACGCCGTCGAGTAGAGCTGTACGCAGGTGGCGACGACCCCGACCAGGACGGCGACCAGCACGGCGAAGCCGTCCAGGTGGAGCGAGAGCTCGATCGGGACCGAGCCGGTCGGGGTCAGTTCGGTCGCGGTGTCGATCGCCTTGCCGCCGCCTTGGCGGACGGCGACGAGCACGGCCAGTACGGCGGCGCCGAGCGTCGGCAGGATCGCGAGCGGCCGGACGAAGCCGGGGGCGGTGCGGCCGAAGAGCAGTCCCGCGACCGCGCCCAGGAAGGGCAGGAGGGGGACCAGGACGGCGAGGGTCGTGGTGCTCACGCGGTGACCTCGCTCGGGTTGTTCGCGGTGTTCGGGGCGGGCTCGTGGCCTTCGGCGGTGTCGCGCAGCCGGTCGACGTCCGAGGTGCCGCGGTTGCGGTAGACCATCAGCACGATCGCGAGGCCGATGCCGATCTCGGCGGCGGCGATGGCGATCGTGAAGAGGGTGAGGGCCTGGCCGGCGTGCAGGGTGTCGCGCAGCCAGACGTCGAAGGCCACCAGGTTGAGGTTGACGGCGTTGAGCATCAGCTCGACGGACATCAGGACCAGGATGGCGTTGCGGCGGGCGAGCACTCCGTACAGGCCCGTGCAGAAGAGCAGCGCCGCGAGCACGGCGGGGTAGGCGAGGTGCATCAGTGCTGCCCCTTGTCACTGGCGGCGCCGTCTTCGGCGGGGGTGTTCCTGCGTGACAGCACGATGGCGCCGATCAGGGCGGCGAGGAGGAGGACGGAGAGCGCCTCGAAGGGCAGCACCCAGTGCTGGAAGAGGATCTCGCCGGAGACCTTCGTGGAGCCCTGGACCGGGCCGTCGAGGTCGATCCAGGTCGTGCGGAAGGCGTCGACGACGACCCAGACGAGGGAGACGGCGGCGACGATGGCGACGGCGAGCGCGATCCAGCGGTTGCCCGAGTCGGCGTCCGGGGAGCGGCCGATGGGGGCCTTGGTGAGCATCAGCCCGAAGAGGAGGAGGACGACCACGGAACCGAGGTAGATCAGGACCTGGACCCAGGCGATGAACTCGGCGGTCAGCAGCAGGTACTCGACGGCGATGCCGCCGAGCGCGACGACCAGCCAGAGGGCGGCGTGCACGAGCTGCTTGGTGGTGACCGTGACGAGGGCCGCGCCGAGGGTGGCGAGGCCGACGAGGACGAAGGCGATCTCGACGCCGGTCGGGGAGAGGAATCCCTGGCCTGCGGCTGCGGCGAGAGTGACGGCGGGGGTCACGCGTCTCCCTCCGGGGTGGTCGGCGGCTGGGTGGCGGCGGCTTCGGCGGCTGCGGCTGCCGCTGCTGCCGCGGCGGCGGCGGTCTCGGCCTTCTCCACGGCCTTGCGGGCGGCGGCGATTTCCTTGGGCTCCTCGGCGGCCGGGTCCAAGGCGGGCGGGGCCGGGACGGTCCACATCCACTCGCGGAGCTTGTCGCGCTCGTGGGTCAGTTCGTGGATGTCGGTCTCCGCGTACTCGAACTCCGGCGACCAGAAGAGGGCGTCGAAGGGGCACACCTCGATGCAGATGCCGCAGTACATACAGAGGGAGAAGTCGATGGCGAAGCGGTCGAGGACGTTGCGGCTGCGCTCGCGGCCGCCGGGGGTGGAGGCCGGGACCGTCTCCTTGTGGGAGTCGATGTAGATGCACCAGTCGGGGCACTCGCGGGCGCACAGCATGCAGACCGTGCAGTTCTCCTCGAACAGTCCGATGACCCCGCGGCTGCGCGGCGGGAGCTGGGGCTGGACCTCGGGGTACTGGGCGGTGTGCGAGCGCTTCGTCATGGTCCGCAGCGTGACCGCGAGGCCCTTGGCGAGGCCGGATCCGGGGATGGGCATTATTGGATCGCCACCTTCACGATGCCGGTGAGCGCGATCTGGGCGAGCGCGAGCGGGATGAGCGTGGTCCAGGCGAGCTTCTGGAGCTGGTCCTCGCGCAGTCGGGGGTAGGTCACGCGGAGCCAGATCACGACGAAGGCGAGGATCGCGGTCTTGAGCAGGGTCCAGACCCAGCCGAGGCCGTCGGCTCCGAAGGGGCCCTGCCAGCCGCCGAGGAAGAGGACGGTGGTGAGGGCGCAGAGGACGACGATGCCGGCGTACTCGGCGAGGAGGAACAGTGCGAAGCGCAGGCCGGTGTACTCGGTGTACGCGCCGAAGATGATCTCGGAGTCGGCGACGGGCATGTCGAAGGGGGGCCGCTGGAGTTCGGCGAGGCCGGCGGTGAAGAAGACGAGCGCGCCGACGATCTGCCAGGGCAGCCACCACCACTCGAAGCTCTCGACGATGCCGGGGAGGGAGACGGTCCCGGCGGCCATGGCCACGGACGCGGCGGCCAGCAGCATCGGGAGCTCGTAGGCGAGCAGCTGGGCGGCCGTGCGGAGGCCGCCGAGGAGGGAGAACTTGTTCGCGGAGGCCCAGCCGGCCATGAGGGAGCCGAGGACTCCGACGCCCATGACGGCGAGCACGAAGAACACGCCGGCGTCGATGACCTGGCCGACGGCGCCTTCGCCCGGGCCGATCGGGATCGCGAGGAGGACGAGGAGGTACGGGAGCAGGGCGACGGCGGGGGCGAGCTGGAAGATCCGGCGGTCGGCGTTGGCCGGGACGATGTCTTCCTTCTGCGCGAACTTCACGCCGTCGGCGACGAGCTGGGCCCAGCCGTGGAAGCCGCCGGCGTACATCGGGCCGAGGCGGCCCTGCATGTGCGCCATCACCTTGTGCTCGGTCTGGCCGACGACGAGCGGGAGCACGAGGAAGACGGCGAAGACGATGATCAGCCGCAGGGCGACGTCGAGGACCTCGTTCACGAGTCTCCCTCCGGGGTGGTCGGCCGGGGCGCCTGCGGCGCGGGCTCGGCGTCGGGCTCGGGCTGCGGGGCGGGCTTGGGTGCTGGGTCGGGCTTGGGCTGGGGGGCGGGTGCGTGCGGCTCGGGCTCGGCGTCGGGCTTGGGCTTCGCCTCGGGCGCGGGGGCTGCGTCGGGCTCGGCCTGCGGGGCGGGCTCGGGCGCTGCTTCAGCCTTCGGCTCCGGCTTCGCCTGGGAGGCTGCCTGGGGCTCGGCCTGCTGCGTCGGCGCGGCCGCGGGCTCAGGCGCCGCCTGGGAGGCGGGCTGGGCGTCGGCCTGGGGCTGCGCCGGGGGTGCCGGCTCGGGCTTCGCCTCAGGTGCGGCATCGGCATCCGGCTTCGGCTGCGGGGCGGGCTCGGGCGCTGCTTCAGCCTTCGGCTCCGGCTTTGCCTGGGAGGCTGCCTGGGGCTCGGCCTGCTGCGTCGGCGCGGCCGCGGGCTCAGGCGCCGCCTGGGAGACGGGCTGGGCGTCGGCCTGGGGCTGCGCCGGGGGTGCCGGCTCGGGCTTCGCCTCGGGTGCGGCGTCGGCATCCGGCTTTGCCTCGGGCGTGGCGGCAGGCTTGGGCTGCGGGGCCGGGGGCTCCGGGGGTGCGAAGGCCGGCTTGGGGTCGTGCCAGGGGGCGTCGGGGCTGCTGGGGGTGGGGCGGGTGCGGGCCTGGGGCTCCCGTGCCGGGGTGGTCTGGCTGGCCGAGCCTTCCGACGCCGAGCGGGTGCGGCGCGGGGGGCGGGGCGGGGTTCCGGTGTTCGGGGTCGCCTGGCCCGCCTGCGCTCCCTGGGCAGCAGAAGTCGCCGGGGCCGCCGGGGCGTCCGGGGTCGCTGGGGTCGCTGGGGCCTCCGGGGTCGCTGGGGCCTCCGGGGTCGCCTGGTCCGTCTGCGCCGCCCGGGCAGCAGAAGCCGCCGGGGTCACCGGGGCGGCCGGGGCCGCCGTGGCGTCCGAGGTTGCCGGGGCGTCCGGGGTTGCCGGGGCGTCCGAGGTTGCCGGGGCGTCCGAGGTTGCCGTGGCGTCCGGGGTTGCCGGGGCAGCGGAGGTCGCCGACGCGTCCGGGGCCGCAGACGACTTCGTGGCGTCCGGGGCTGTCGGGGCAGCGGGGGTGTCCGGGGTTGCCGGGGCCGCCGGGACAGCAGGAGTCGCCGGGGCGTCCGGGGTCGCCGGGGTCGCCTGGACAGCAGACGACTCCGGGGTTGCCGGGGCCGCCGGGACAGCAGGAGTCGCCGAGGCGTCCGGGGTCGCCGGGGCGGCAGCTGTGTCCGGGGTCGCCGGGGCGGCAGAGGACTCCGGGGTTGCCGGGGTGGGCTGGCTGGCTGAGCCTTCTGTGGTTGTGCGGGTTCGGCGCGGGGGGCGGGGTGGGGTGTCCGGGGGCTGGGTGGCCGAGCCTTCCGTGACCGAGCGGGTGCGGCGCGGCGGGGCGCCCTCGCGCGGGGTGCGGGCGGCGGCGCCTGCCGCGCCCGCGGCGCGCGGGGTGCGGGCCGGGCGGGTGGGGGCCGGCGGGAGCTGGCCCTTCATCGGGCCCCAGTCGTTGGGGTCCGGGACGCCCGGCGGGAGCATCTGGCGGCGCTTGGGCGCGTCCGGGTCGTGCGCCTCGCCCGGCTCCTTGGCGCCGGGCCAGGCCTTGGCGACGCGCGCGGCCAGGACGAAGTCCTTGCGCAGCGGGTGGCCTTCGAAGTTCTCCGGGAGGAGGAGGGGGACGAGGTGCGGGTGGTCGGTGAAGGTCACCCCGAACATCTCGAACGTCTCGCGCTCGTGCCATTCCGCACCCGCGTAGACGGCTACCGCCGAGGGGAGGGAGGGTGCGGAGTGCGGGACCGTCGTGCGCAGCAGGAGGCGGCGTACGCGGTGGTTCTCCAGCGAGACCACGTGCGCGCAGATCCGGAAGCCGGTGCCCGGCTCGTCGACCGCGCTCAGCCAGTCGAAGTACGTGCAGCCCAGCTTGTCCCGGGCGATCTCCAGGGCGGAGACCCAGGAGCCGACCGGCACGTCGACGGTCAGGACGTCGTACGCGTACGAGCCCACGGCCTCCTCGCCGAAGACCGTCGCAGCCGCGTCGGGAAGGGAGTCGTAGAGGTTCACGCGCCGCTCCCGGGGGCCGGCGGGGGCGTGACCAGGCCGCTGGTGAGCTGCCCGACGGAGGGGCTGGACGCATAGCGGTCCGCGAGCGACTCCCGAGCGATCTTCTCCTGGAGCTTGAGGATTCCCTGGAGCAGCGCCTCCGGGCGAGGCGGGCAGCCGGGTACGTAGACGTCGACCGGGATGATCTGGTCGACGCCCTTGGTCACCGAGTACGAGTCCCAGTACGGGCCGCCGCAGTTGGAGCAGGCGCCGAAGGAGATGACGTACTTCGGCTCCGGCATCTGCTCGTAGAGCCGCTTCACGGCGGGCGCCATCTTGTCCGTGACCGTGCCCGAGACGATCATCAGGTCGGCCTGCCGGGGCCCCGGCGCGAACGGGATCACGCCGAGCCGGATGAAGTCGTGACGGGCCATCGACGCGGCGATGAACTCGATCGCGCAGCAGGCCAGGCCGAAGTTGAAGACCCACAGGCTGTACCGGCGGCCCCAGTTCAGGACCACCTTCATCGGTTCCGGGGCGAGCCGGGAGAGCACTCCCAGGCGCTTTGGTTCCGGGAGCACGACGCCCTCGGTCGGCGTCGCGGTCGGGGTAACGGCCGAGGTGGCGGCCGGTGTCACGTCCATTCGAGGACGCCCTTCTTGTACGCATAGAGCAGGCCGACGGCCAGGAAGCCCAGGAAGATGAACATCTCGACCAGGGTCGTGGCGCCGTAGCCGGCGGCGGCGAAGACCGTCGCCCACGGGAACAGGAAGATCGAGTCGACGGCGAAGATGACGTAGAGGAACGCGTAGACGTAGTAGCGGACCTGGGTGTGCGCCCAGCCCTCGCCGACCGGGTCGACACCGCATTCGTACGTCAGCAGCTTCTCGGGGGTCGGGACCACGGGCCGCAGCAGGCGGCCGGCGGTGAAGGCCACGGCCACGAAGAGCACACCGAGGAGGGCGAGCAGACCGACGACCGAATAACTCCGGAAGTAGTCCGCCGCGAGCACGGTTACGGTCGATACCGTCGGTTCGGGCACGTCCGTTCCTCGCTCCTCGGTCACTGTCGTCGATCTGGTACAGGCGGGAGTCTAGGGCCTGCCTCACACAGGGTGGGGTTATCCCCCGTTCACAGCCACCCGGCCACCCCATGGCGTCCGCGGACCGCCCTTGGCAGGCTGGGCCGCATGACCACGAGCCATGACACCCCCGACAACGACCGGCCGCCCCCCGTCCGCGCCGTCTTCAGCGCCGTGACGTGGAAGGAGATCGCCCATCTGGTGAGCAACCTGCCGGTGGCGGTGGTCGGATTCGTCTACGCGGTGGTCATGGTCGCCGGAACGGGCGGTCTGTCCGTGACCGCGATCGGACTTCCGCTGCTCGCATGTGGTCTCTGGTTGTCCCGACAGTTGGGACGGCTGGACCGGGCACGGGCCCGGGCGCTCCTGGGCGTACGGGTGGACGAGCCGACGCCGATTCCCGGCCCGCGGCGTGCGGGCGGGTTCTTCCCCTGGTTGTGGACGAGCATCAAGGACCCGGTCGGCTGGCGGACGGTGCTGTACCAGCTGGTCCGGCTCCCGTGGGGAGTGCTCACCTTCACGGTAGCCCTGACCGGGCTGTTCGTGCTGTGGCCGGTGCTGCCGTACGTGGTGCGGCTGCTCGCGAACGCGGACCGGGCGATGGTGCGGGGGCTGTTGTCGCCCTCCGACGACCTGGAACGGCGGATCGCGGAGCTGGAGTCGGACCGGGGCGTGGTGGTCGACACGGCGGCGGCCGACCTGCGGCGCATCGAGCGGGACCTGCACGACGGGGCGCAGGCGCGGCTGGTGGCGCTGGCGATGGGGCTGGGCCTGGCGAAGGAGAAGCTGCTGGAGGACCCGGAGGGCGCGGCGGCGATGGTCGACGAGGCCCACGGGGAGGTGAAGCTGGCGCTCCAGGAGCTGCGGGACCTGGCGCGCGGGATCCATCCGGCGGTGCTGACCGACCGGGGGCTGGACGCGGCGCTGTCGTCGGTGGCGGCGCGGTGCGTGGTGCCGGTGAAGGTGGCGGTGGATCTGCCGGCGCGGCCGGCGGCGGCCATCGAGGGGATCGCGTACTTCGTGGTGTCGGAGCTGCTGCAGAACGTGAGCAAGCACGCGGGGCCGGGGGCGCGGGGCGCGAGCGTGGAGGTGTGGCGGGCCGGGGAGCGGCTGCTGATCCGGGTGACGGATGACGGGCGCGGCGGTGCGGATGCCTCCCGGGGGTCGGGGATGGCGGGGCTCGCGGAGCGGTTGGGGGCGGTGGACGGGGTGTTCGTCGTGGACTCGCCGGAGGGGGAGGGGACGGTGGTCACGGCGGAGTTGCCGTGGCGGGGGCGGGGGTAGGTGGCTGGGCCGACTGTGGTGTGTAGCGGGGCTTCCGTCCGGGTGGGCAGGGGTCCCGTTTTCGTGTTCGGGGTGGTGGGGCGGGGCCGAGCGGGTGGAGTCGGGGGCCGCGCCGCTGCCGGGGCTTCGGGCCGGGGCGCGCGCCTTGAGCGCCGGCGGGGCTGGAGTTGCCGGGGCTTCGATCGGCTGGGGCCGAGCCGGTGGAGTCGGGTGCGGCGCCGCTGCTGGGGCTCCGCCCCAGGCCCCGCGCCTCAAGCGCCGGCGAGGCTGAAATTGCCCCGGCTTCGATCGGCCGGGGCTGAGGCGGTGGAATCGGGTGCCGCGCCGCTGCTGGGGCTCCGCCCCAGGCCCCGCGCCTCAAGCGCCGGCGAGGCTGAAATTGCCCCGGCTTCGATCGGCCGGGGCTGAGCCGGTGGAGTCGGGTGCGGCGCCGCTGCTGGGGCTCCGCCCCAGGCCCCGTGCCTCAAACGCCGGCGGGGCTGGAATTGCCCCGGCTTCGATCGGCCCGGGGTGGGGTTAACCCCCCTGTGGGGAGGCCGACGGGCTGGATGGTTTGGCGGGGGTGGGGGCGGGAGGGTGGAGGGGTAGTGCTGAGACGGGAAGGGTGGGTCCGGAGATGGATGACGGTATGGGGTCGGGCGTGGGGTTCCGGGCTGTGGTGCGGGCTCCGGTGGCGGGGCGGACGTGGCGGGAGTTCGGGTACCTGTTGATCGGGCTGCCGCTGAGCATCCTGTACTTCTCGCTCGCGATCACCGGCCTGAGCCTCGGCGCCGGGCTGCTCGTCACCTTCCTCGGGGTTCCGGTGCTCGCCGGGGTGCTCGCGATGTGCCGCGGGTTCGGCCGGCTGGAGCGGGCGCGGGTACGGGGCCTGCTCCGGGCCGACATCGCCGAGCCCGCGCCGATCCGGGCCCGCAAGGGCGGGGCCCTGTCCGCGATGGGGGCACTGCTCAAGAGCGGGAGCGCCTGGCGGCACGTGCTGTACTCCGTGATCCACTTCCCGTGGGCCGTCTTCGCCTTCTGCACGGCGCTGGTGTTCTGGACGACCGGCTGGTCCCTGCTGCTGTACCCGCTGTGGTTCTGGGTCTTCCCGGCCTACACCAACCAGCCCGGGCTCCAGCTCTTCCAGAACGGCGACTACTCCTTCTACCTCGACTCCCCCGGCGCGATCGCCCTCACCTTCCTGGTCGGGATGGCCTTCACCCTCGCGACCCCGTGGGTGCTGCGGGCGCTGACGGCCGTCGACCGGGTGGTGGTGGGCGGGCTGCTGGGGCCGTCCCGGCTGGCCAGCCGGGTGACGGAGCTGGAGTCCGACCGCGGGGTGGTGGTGGACACCGCGGCCGCCGACCTGCGGCGCATCGAGCGCGATCTGCACGACGGGGCGCAGGCCCGGCTGGCGGCCCTCGCAATGGATCTGGGGCTGGCGAAGGAGAAGGTGACCGAGGACCCGGTGGCCGCCGCCCGGATGGTGGACGAGGCACACGGAGAGGTGAAGATCGCCTTGCAGGAGCTGCGCGACCTGGCCCGCGGGATCCACCCGGCGGTGCTGACCGACCGGGGGCTGGACGCGGCGCTGTCCTCGGTGGCCGCGCGGTGTGCCGTTCCCGTACGGGTGACCGTGGACCTCCCGGCGCGGCCGACGGCGGCGATCGAGGGGATCGCGTACTTCACGGTCTCGGAGCTGCTGCAGAACGTCAGCAAGCACGCGCGGGCCAGGGTCGCCAGCGTGGAGGTGTGGAAGTCGGGCGAGCGGCTGCTCGTCCAGGTCTCCGACGACGGCCGGGGCGGGGCGGGCGCAGGCGTGGGCGTGGGTGTGGGTGTGGAGGCGGGTGCGGGTGCGGGCGTCGGTGCGGGCGCCGGGGCCGGGGCCGGTGGGGGGAGCGGGCTGGTGGGGCTGGCCGAGCGGCTGGACGCCGTGGACGGGATCCTCGTCGTCGACTCCCCCGAGGGGGTGGGGACCACGGTGACCGCCGAGCTCCCCTGGCGGGTCTGAGCAGATCGGAAGACGAGGACGTGCCCGAGAGACGAGGACGTGCCTGAGAAGTCGTGACGGAGGTCCGGGCCGATCGGCCCGGACCCCTTTGTTTTCCCGGCCCGACGCGTCCCCCGCGCGCCCCCCGGGCCCCTCCCGTACCCCCGCCGGAGCCCCGACCGCGGCCGAAACTCCCCCGTGTGCCCACTCGTTGTCCCGGCTCCGCCTGGATCCGGCCTCGAGGCTGGGATGCTTGGCTGAGTCAGGGAGTGCGGGATGAGTGGACGCGGGAGCTGCTGAATCGTGGACGACAGGGTGCGAGTGGTCATCGCCGAGGACTCGGTACTGCTGCGTGAGGGCCTGACCCGGTTGCTGACCGACCGGGGGCACGAGGTCGTGGCGGGCGTCGGGGACGCGGAAGCCCTGATCAAGACGGTGTCGGACCTCGCGGCGCAGGACGGGCTGCCGGACGTGGTGGTCGCCGACGTGCGGATGCCGCCGACGCACACCGACGAGGGCGTACGGGCCGCCGTACGGCTGCGCCGCGAGCATCCCGGGATAGGGGTGCTCGTGCTGTCGCAGTACGTGGAGGAGCAGTACGCCACCGAACTGCTGGCCGGTTCCAGCACCGGGGTGGGGTACCTGCTCAAGGACCGGGTGGCCGATGTGCGCGAGTTCCTGGACGCGGTGGTGCGGGTGGCCCGGGGCGGTACCGCCCTGGACCCCGAGGTCGTCGCCCAGCTGCTCGGGCGCAGCCGGAAGCAGGACGTGCTGGCGGGGCTGACGCCGCGCGAGCGCGAGGTACTGGGCCTGATGGCCGAAGGACGCACGAATTCCGCCGTGGCGAAGCAGTTGGTCGTGAGCGACGGAGCGGTGGAGAAGCACGTCAGCAACATCTTCATGAAGTTGGGCCTGTCGCCGAGTGACGGGGATCACCGGCGTGTACTGGCCGTTCTCACCTATCTGAAATCTTGATCGACTGACACTCTGTCAGATACGGCATACCGGTCGGGCCGTCTCGAAGGGCGGTCCAACGGTCCAGAATGTGGCCGCCCCGGAAGAGCTGACCGTCGTAGGGTTGGTTCTGGGGGTGCCCACGCCTCGAAGGAGGTCCAGTTCAGTGACCAGCCAGGTCAGTAGCCCAGCCGAGCAGGCCGACGGGGCTGGGGGTGCGGTTGTCGCAGGGCAGCGCACCCCGGCGACTCCGGGCGGCAAGGAAGTCCGCCGTCTTGATCGCGTGATCATCCGGTTCGCGGGTGACTCGGGTGACGGTATGCAACTCACCGGTGACCGGTTCACCTCGGAGACGGCGTCGTTCGGGAACGACCTCTCGACCCTCCCGAACTTCCCCGCCGAGATCCGCGCCCCCGCCGGAACCCTGCCGGGCGTGTCCTCCTTCCAGCTGCACTTCGCCGACCACGACATCCTCACGCCCGGTGACGCCCCGAACGTGCTGGTCGCGATGAACCCGGCCGCCCTGAAGGCGAACATCGGCGACGTGCCGCGCGGCGCGGAGATCATCATCAACACGGATGAGTTCACCAAGCGCCCGATGGCCAAGGTCGGCTACCAGACCTCCCCCCTCGAGGACGGCTCGCTGGCCGCCTACAACCTGCACCCCGTCCCGCTGACCACCCTCACCATCGAGGCGCTGAAGGACTTCGGGCTCTCCCGCAAGGAGGCCGAGCGCAGCAAGAACATGTTCGCGCTGGGCCTGCTGTCCTGGATGTACCACCGGCCGACGGAGGGTACGGAGAGCTTCCTGCGGCAGAAGTTCGCGAAGAAGCCGCAGATCGCCGAGGCGAACGTGGCCGCGTTCCGCGCGGGCTGGAACTTCGGGGAGACGACGGAGGACTTCGCGGTCTCCTACGAGGTCGCCCCGGCCACCCGGGCCTTCCCGACCGGCACCTACCGCAACATCTCGGGGAACCTGGCCCTGTCCTACGGCCTGATCGCCGCGAGCCGGCAGGCGGACCTGCCGCTCTACCTGGGCTCTTACCCGATCACCCCGGCCTCGGACATCCTGCACGAGCTGAGCAAGCACAAGAACTTCGGCGTACGCACCTTCCAGGCCGAGGACGAGATCGCGGGCATCGGCGCGGCCCTGGGTGCCGCGTTCGGCGGAGCCCTGGGTGTGACCACGACCTCCGGGCCCGGCGTGGCCCTGAAGTCCGAGACGATCGGCCTCGCGGTCTCCCTGGAGCTGCCGCTGCTGATCGTGGACATCCAGCGCGGCGGCCCCTCCACCGGCCTGCCGACCAAGACGGAGCAGGCCGACCTGCTCCAGGCCATGTACGGGCGCAACGGCGAGGCCCCGGTGCCGATCGTCGCCCCGCGCACCCCGGCGGACTGCTTCGACGCCGCCCTGGACGCGGCCCGGATCGCGCTGACCTACCGGACCCCGGTCTTCCTGCTCTCGGACGGCTACCTGGCCAACGGCTCCGAGCCCTGGCGGATCCCGGACATCGCCGACCTGCCCGACCTCACGACCCGGTTCGCCACCGGCCCCAACCACGAGCTGGCGGACGGCACCGAGGTGTTCTGGCCGTACAAGCGCGACCCGGAGACGCTGGCCCGCCCGTGGGCGGTCCCCGGCACGCCCGGTCTCGAGCACCGCATCGGCGGCATCGAGAAGCAGGACGGCACCGGCAACATCTCGTACGACCCCGCCAACCACGACCTGATGGTCCGCACCCGCCAGGCCAAGATCGACGGCATCGTGGTCCCCGACCTGGAGGTCGACGACCCCGACCAGGCCCGCACCCTCGTGCTGGGCTGGGGCTCCACCTACGGCCCGGTCACGGCCGCGGTCCGGCGCCTGCGGACGGCCGGCCGCCCCATCGCACAGGCCCACCTGCGCCACCTCAACCCCTTCCCGAGGAATCTCGGAGAGGTCCTGAAGCGTTACGAGAAGGTAGTGGTGCCGGAGATGAACCTCGGGCAGCTCGCCACCCTGATCCGGGCGAAATACCTGGTGGACGCCCAGTCGTACAACCAGGTCAACGGAATGCCGTTCAAGGCGGAGCAGCTCGCGAAGGTTCTCGAGGAGGCCATCAATGACTGAGGTGACCGACGCCCCGTCCCTGCTGTCGCTGGTACCGAAGGCCGAGGCAGCGCAGTCGGCCAAGGACTTCAAGTCGGACCAGGAGGTCCGCTGGTGCCCCGGCTGCGGTGACTACGCCGTTCTCGCGGCCGTGCAGGGCTTCATGCCCGAGCTCGGCCTCGCGAGGGAGAACATCGTCTTCGTCTCGGGCATCGGCTGCTCCTCCCGCTTCCCGTACTACATGAACACGTACGGGATGCACTCGATCCACGGCCGCGCCCCGGCCATCGCCACGGGTCTGGCCACCTCCCGCCGCGACCTGTCGGTGTGGGTGGTCACGGGTGACGGAGACGCGCTCTCCATCGGCGGGAACCACCTCATCCACGCCCTGCGGCGCAACGTCAACCTCAAGATCCTGCTGTTCAACAACCGGATCTACGGTCTGACGAAGGGGCAGTACTCCCCCACCTCCGAGGTCGGCAAGATCACCAAGTCGACCCCGATGGGCTCGCTGGACGCGCCGTTCAACCCGGTGTCCCTGGCCATCGGCGCCGAGGCCTCCTTCGTCGCGCGGACGGTGGACTCCGACCGCAAGCACCTCACCGAGGTGCTGCGCGCGGCCGCCGACCACCAGGGCACGGCGCTGGTGGAGATCTACCAGAACTGCAACATCTTCAACGACGGCGCCTTCGAGGTCCTGAAGGACCGGGAGCAGGCGCAGGAGGCCGTGATCCGGCTGGAGCACGGGCAGCCGATCCGGTGCGGCGCCGACGGCGACAAGGGCGTCGTCCGGGACCCGGCCACCGGCGACCTCCAGGTCGTCACGGTCACCCCCGAGAACGAGTCGCGGATCGTGGTCCACGACGCGTACGGCGCCAGCTCGACCACCGCCTTCGCGCTGTCCCGGCTGGCCGACCCCGACACCCTCCACCACACGCCCATCGGGGTGTTCCGGAGCGTCGAGCGGCCCGTCTACGACACGCAGATGGCCGACCAGCTCGACACGGCCGTCGACCGCAAGGGCAAGGGCGACCTGGCCTCCCTGCTGGCGGGCACCGACACCTGGACGGTCGTGGGCTGACCCGCACCGACCCGCACGCCGTACGAAGCACCAAGCGCGAAGCCGAGCCCGGACCCCCAGGGGGCCGGGCTCCGGCGCGTTACCGAGGGGTTTCGCCAGATGTCATGAGTATCTCGTGTAAACGGGCATGACATCCGGGTCGTACGGCGCTACCGTCGAGAGGTTGGCTGAAAGTCGTACAGGAGGACCCGTGAAGGCAGAGACGGACCAGCGCGCGGGTTTGCTCTACGGATTCGGCGCGTACGGGATGTGGGGGCTCGTCCCCCTCTTCTGGCCACTGCTCCAGCCCTCCGGAGCCATCGAGATCCTCGCCCACCGCATGGTGTGGTCGCTGGCCGTGGTCGGCCTGGCGCTGCTCGTGGTGCGCCGCTGGGGCTGGATACGGGAGCTGCTGCGCGAGCCCCGGAAGCTCGCGCTGACCACGCTCGCCGCCTCGGTGATCACCGTGAACTGGGGCCTGTACATCTGGTCCGTCAATAACGGCCACGTCGTCGAGTCGAGCCTCGGCTACTTCATCAATCCGCTGGTCAGCATCGCGATGGGGGTGCTGGTGCTCGGCGAGCGGCTGCGCCGCACGCAGTGGGTGGCGGTCGGCATCAGCTTCGTCGCGGTGCTGGTGCTCGCCATCGGCTACGGGCGGCCGCCGTGGATCTCGCTGGTCCTGGCGTGCTCCTTCGCGACGTACGGGCTGATCAAGAAGAAGCTCAACATGGGCGGCCTGGAGTCGCTGGCCGCCGAGACGGCCGTGCTCTTCCTGCCCGCCCTCGGCTACCTGCTGTGGCTCGGCGCGCAGGGCCAGTCCACCTTCGCCTCGCAGGGCACTGGACACACGCTCCTGCTGGCCTCGACCGGGCTGGTCACCGCGATCCCGCTGGTGTGCTTCGGGGCGGCGGCGATCCGGGTGCCGCTGTCCACCCTCGGACTGCTCCAGTACCTGGCCCCGGTGTTCCAGTTCGGGCTCGGCGTCCTCTACTTCCACGAGGCGATGCCGCCCGAGCGGTGGGCCGGCTTCGCCCTGGTGTGGGCCGCCCTCGCGCTTCTGACCTGGGACGCACTGGGCAGGGCCCGCCGCTCCCGGGCCGCGCTCGCCGCCGCGATGCCGCCCGTCGCCGCGCCGGCCCGCGAGCCCGCGTAACGCGCTCGCGCAGGGCCCGGGACGGGCCCGCGAGGAGCCCGCACCAGCGGGCACCCGACCCCCACGATCCCCGTTGCGGAACTTCCGCAACGGGGATCGTCCGTTTTCCGAACCACCCTGACCGAATTGTGGTCTTGACGGACTGTCACGCTCTCACTGACCATCGGGCTCGCACAGACGCACTATCGCTCACCTGCTCTATCCCCATAGTTCCGTCACATCCCCGCGGAATCCCGGAGCCCCCACATGAGCCTGTCCGTCTCCCGGCGCCTCGCCGCCGTGACCGCGTTCGCGGTCGCCGGCCTGTTCGCCGCCACCACTCCCGCCGCACTGGCCGC
Source organism: Streptomyces sp. NPDC058525 (assembly GCF_042719495.1). Lineage (NCBI taxonomy): Bacteria > Bacillati > Actinomycetota > Actinomycetes > Kitasatosporales > Streptomycetaceae > Streptomyces > Streptomyces sp. NPDC058525. Next base: position 33,063 of record NZ_JBHXNP010000048.1, on the reverse strand, counting down.
CCCGACGGCGGTCGCCGCGGCGCCGACGCCGCCCGACATCCCGCTGGCCAACGTCAAGGCCCACCTCACGCAGCTGTCGACCATCGCCGCCAACAACGGCGGCAACCGCGCCCACGGCCGGGCCGGCTACAAGGCCTCGATCGACTACGTGAAGGCCAAGCTCGACGCGGCCGGCTTCACGACCACCCTGCAGACCTTCACCTCCAGCGGCGCCACCGGCTACAACCTGATAGCCGACTGGCCGGGCGGTGACCCGAACTCGGTCCTGATGGCGGGCGCGCACCTGGACTCGGTGTCCTCGGGCGCGGGCATCAACGACAACGGCTCCGGCAGCGCGGCCGTGCTCGAGACGGCCCTGGCCGTCTCCCGGGCCGGTCTCCAGCCGACGAAGCACCTGCGGTTCGGCTGGTGGGGCGCGGAGGAACTGGGCCTCATCGGTTCGAAGTACTACGTCAACAACCTGCCGGCCGCCGAGCGCGCGAAGTTCTCCGGTTACCTGAACTTCGACATGATCGGCTCGCCGAACCCGGGCTACTTCGTCTACGACGACGACCCGACCATCGAGCAGACGTTCAAGAACTACTACGCGGGCCTCGGCGTCCCGACCGAGATCGAGACCGAGGGCGACGGCCGTTCGGACCACGCCTCGTTCAAGAACGTGGGCATCCCGGTCGGCGGTCTGTTCACCGGCGCCAGCAACACGAAGTCCTCGGCGCAGGCGCAGAAGTGGGGCGGCACGGCCGGGCAGGCCTTCGACCGCTGCTACCACTCGTCCTGCGACAACACGGCGAACATCAACGACACCGCCCTGGACCGCAACTCCGACGCCGTCGCCTACGCGATCTGGACCCTCGGCGCGGCCACCCCGGTCCCGCCGGGCCCGTCCTTCGAGAACACGGCGGACGTGAACATCCCGGACTCCCCCGCCGCCGCGGTGAACTCGCCGGTCACGGTGTCCGGCGTCGCGGGCAACGCCCCGGCCACCACCAAGGTGGACGTGAACATCGTCCACACCTACCGCGGTGACCTGGTGGTCGACCTGGTCGCCCCCGACGGCACGGTCTACAACCTGCACAACCGCACCGGCGGCAGCGCCGACAACCTCGTCCAGTCCTACACCGTGAACGCCTCCGCAGAGGTCGCCAACGGGACCTGGAACCTCCGGGTGAGGGACACGGCCGCGCAGGACGTCGGCTACATCAACAGCTGGAAGATCACCTTCTAGCGCCGGTCGGAACCTCGCGAGGCGGGCTGCGGGTCCTGTATGCGGGCCCGCAGCTCCTCGGCGACCGCCCCGATGTCGGCGAGGCCCAGCTTCGCCGCCTCGACCAGATCGCCCAGCACCTCGGGCGAGGGCAGCTGGCCGGCCCCGGCCACGCGCAGGTACGAGCGGGTCGCGGCGGCGGCGTAGAACTCGTTCATCGGGGATTCCAGCGCCGGGCACACCGCGAGGGTGTGCAGAAACGCGGCGGCCCGCCACGCGGTGTCCGGGGCGGGCTGTTCGGGCACCAGGACGAGGTCGTTCTGGTGCCGGGCGACCGCGGCGGCCACCCCGGAGGGGTCCCATACGGCCGGGTCGGACGGGAGATGGTGGGCGAGAGCGGTCCAGGCCCACTCCATGGTGATCTTCAATTGCCGAAACGCTCCTGGAAGTAGCCCCAGTGGTCGGCGAACTCCTCGATGCCGGACAGGAAGTTCTTCCGGTCCTCGTCGAGTTCGCGTTCCGTGACCTCGGTGATCAGCGCGGTGACCGTCGTGCCCAGGGCCGCCGCGCGCGCCTTCAGGCGTTCGTGGAAGTCCTCGTCCAGGCGGATGGTGACGTGTCTCGACATGCCCAACACCGTACAGCGGGCTTGCTGTACGGGGTACGGGAATGCCGGAAGGGTGGGCAGGGACACAGTCCCTGCCCACCCTTCCGGCTGTGCGGAAAGCTACTGGCGGACTACTTGGCGGAGTCCGCCGTCTTCACCAGCTGGTCCTTGGTGACCGCGCCGACGTAGACCTTGCCGTCGTCCGTGATCAGGGCGTTGACCAGGCGGGTGGAGAAGATGCGGCCCTCGCCGAACTTCCCGGAGACCTTGTCACCGAGGGAGTCGAGGAACTGCTTCGCCTCCTTCGGCGCGTTCTTGTCGTTCTCCAGATCCTTGAGGCCCTGGCCCGCCCCGGTGTTGATCTGCGCCACCGTGGCCCAGCCCTCGCCGAGGACCTTCACCTCGCCCTTGCCGTTCGCACCGCCGGTGAGGGCGTCCAGGCCCGGGAAGGACTCCAGTGCCTTGAACTCCTTCCCGTGCTCGCCCTTGCCGCGCTCGTCCGAGCCCTCGGTCACCTTGGCGCCCTTGGGCGGGGTGAAGGCGAAGGTGTCGGCGGAGGGCTTGGCGAAGTCCACCTTGGTGAAGCCCGCGTCCACGATGGGCTTGCCGCCCTGGGAGGACAGCAGCTGCACGCGCAGCGGCACGCCGTTCTTGGCGTCGACGGCGATCTGGATCGAGCCGACCGTGGAGCCGGCCTGCTTGGGCTTGAGCACCAGCTGGTAGGCGTCCCGCCCGGCGACCTGGGCGGTCTCGCCCACGCCGACGTCCGTGGTCGTGCCGGCGGCCTTCAGGACCTCCTCGGCCAGCTGCTGGGGCGAGGCGGCGAGGCGGTCGGCCGTCTTCTTCTCGTGCTCCGAGGCGCCGGCGGCGTTCTTCTCGTGGAACACCTCGTTCGACTTGGAGGCGTAGCCCCACACATCGGCGCCGTTGTGGATCAGGCTGTACTCGTCCTTGCCGTCCAGGAAGGTCAGCTTCTGGCGGTCCGGGCCGTCGGCCGCGACCCGGAAGGTGTGCGTGCCGCTGGCCAGCTGCGCGACCTTGTCCTCCGGGGCCGCGGAGCCCTCGGCGACACCGCTGCCGCCGAGCAGGCCGCCGGCGATCTTCGGCAGGCCCAGATCGGTGCTGATCTTGGCCGTGCCGGACAGCTCCTGGACGTCCGAGGCGGCGATCTTCTCGATGAGCTGCTGCGCCGTCACCTTCGGCAGGTCGGGGCCGCCGGCGTTGGCGAAGGCCGGGACCATCGCGACGGTCGCCGCGGCCACACCTGCCACCGCGACCGGTACGGCGTACCGGGCGACCTTGCGAGAAGTCTTCGTGTTCGCTGACATGTCAGTGCCCTGCCCTCTGTGTCGACGGCGGCGACCCCCGTGTCGCCGCGCTCACCCGATCTGGTGGGGTTTGATGACTCCATCTGACCAAAACGGCGGCACGGAAGCGTCAGCCCCCGGACGCAACTGAACGTACGACCGTGGGATGACACGAAACAGGCCCTTCTCACCCGACCCGTAGGGGTCGCGGTGCGGAAGGGCCCGTTCCGATCGAGCGGCCGCCCGTGCGGGCGAAGGCGGGGTGCTAGCCCGCGCGGTGGACCACCGCGTCGCAGAGCTCTTCGAGCGCCGACTTGGCGAAGCACTCGGGCAGCGGAGCGAGCGTGGCCCGCGCGTCCTGCGCGTACCGGATGGTGTCGCGGCGGGCCCGCTCCAGCGCGGGGTGCGCCCGCAGCCGGGTGAGCACCTCGGCGTGGCGGGCGTCGTCCGTCAGGTCCCCGTCCAGGAGCCGTACGAGTTCCAGGTCCTCCGGGGCTCCGTCGCGGGCGGCCATCTCGCGCAGCCGCAGGACGGGCAGGGTCGGGATGCCCTCGCGCAGGTCGGTGCCGGGGGTCTTGCCGGACTCGTGCGCGTCGGAGGCGATGTCCAGGACGTCGTCGGCGAGCTGGAAGGCGGTGCCGAGCCGCTCGCCGTACTGGGTCAGGATGTCGACGACCGACTCGTCGGCGCCGGACATCAGCGCACCGAAGCGGCCGGAGACGGCGATCAGCGAGCCGGTCTTGCCGGCGATGACGTCGAGGTAGTGCTCGACCGGGTCGCGGCCGTCGCGCGGACCGGCCGTCTCCAGGATCTGGCCGGTCACCAGCCGCTCGAAGGCCTCGGCCTGGATGCGTACGGCCTCGGGCCCGAGGTCGGCCAGGATGTGCGAGGCGCGGGCGAACAGGAAGTCACCCGTCAGGACGGCCACCGAGTTGCCCCAGCGGGCGTTCGCGCTCTCCACCCCGCGGCGCACGTCCGCCTCGTCCATGACGTCGTCGTGGTAGAGGGTCGCCAGGTGCGTCAGCTCCACGACCACCGCGGACGGCACGATCCCGGGCGCGTAGGGGTCGCCGAAGCGGGACGCGAGCATCACCAGCAGCGGGCGGAAACGCTTGCCACCGGCCCGCACCAGGTGCTGTGCGGCCTCGGTGATGAAGGGGACTTCGCTCTTGGTGGCTTCCAGCAGACCCGCCTCGACAGCGGCCAGTCCGGCCTGGACATCGGTCTCAAGAGCCTGGTCCCGCACGCTCAGTCCGAACGGCCCGACGACGGTCACGAGGGGTACTCCTGTCTGCTGACGATCACGTAGACGATCACCTGGATTGTCGATGTGTCGCTGCCATCACTCAACCCAGCGTATCGGGTCTGTTTTCGATCACCGAGAGCGCCTGTCCGGTCGCCACCCGCGCACCGCCCGAAGCGCACCGGTATGTTCTTGAGGAGCCGAATCAACCGGAGAATACGTTTTGTCCAGAACTATGACCGATATAGAGGACCCCCCGGATCCGGAGGCCGACCAGCCGCCGCCCGGAGACGACCACGCGTTCCTCGGCCACCCCCGCGGCCTCGCGACCCTGTCCGGGCTGGAGGTCTGGGAGCGGTTCTCGTTCCTGGGCATGCAGGCCATCCTCGTCCTCTACTTCGCGGACGCGGTCGCGAACGGCGGCCTGGGGATGAGCCCGGGCACCGCGGCCTCCGTATCGGCGGCCTACGGGACCATGGTCTACCTCGTCTCCGTCGCCGGCGGGTGGCTCGCCGACCGGATCCTCGGTTCGTACCGCTCCGTGCTCTGGGGCGGCATCCTCATCGCCTGCGGCCACTACGCCATGGCCGTGCCGACCGCCGCCATGACCTGGGTGGGCCTCGGCCTGATCAGCGCGGGCACCGGCCTGCTCAAGCCGAACGTGGCCAGCATGGTCGGCAAGCTCTACCGGACCGACGACGACCGGCGCGACGCGGGCTTCGCCCTCTACTACATGGGCATCAACATCGGCGCCTTCGCCGGACCGCTGATCACCGGCTGGCTCGGCGAGCACCAGGGCTGGCACTGGGGGTTCTCCGCCGCCGCCATCGGCATGACCGCCGGCCTGGTCCAGTACGTGCTCGGCCGCCGCCACCTGGCCGGACGCAAGCACTCCGCCGAGTACGCGCTGGCGCCCCAAGCGATGCGCGCTGCCGTGACGAAGATCATCGGCGGCTGCCTCGCCTTCGCCGCGCTCGCCACCCTGCTGGCCCTCACCGGCTGGCTGACGCTGGGCCGGTTCGTCGACCTGCTCACCCTCATCTCGGTGATCGCGCCGGTCGTCTACTTCGCCGTCATGTTCCGCAGCCCGCGGGTGACGGCCGAGGAGCGCGGGCGGCTGCGCCCGTACGTGGTGCTCTTCCTGGCCTCGGTCGCCTTCAACTTCATCCTCTTCCAGGCCTACTCGACGATGATGCTGCTGGCCTCCACCAACGCCCGCACCACCATCCTGGGCTTCGACTTCCCGGCGAGCTGGTACGCCTCCGCGCTCGGCGCCTTCGAGGTGCTGCTGGCCCCGGTCGTCGCCGCGCTGTGGGTCCGCATGGGCCACCGCCAGCCGCACGCCTCGAAGAAGATCGCCATCGGTGTGATCCTCGGCGGCCTGTCCTTCCTGCTGATGGTCATCCCGACCTCCGGGCACAGCGGGGACACCTACCGCATGGCCGCCTGGTGGATCGTCGGCTCCTACCTGCTGCTCGGGCTCGGCGACGTCCTGCTGGAGACCTCCGGCATGTCGGCCACCACCAAACTCGCCCCCAAGGCCTTCAGCAGCCAGACGATGGCCCTGTGGTTCCTCTCCCTGGCACTCGCCAACGGCATCCAGGCACAGGTGGTCAAGCTCTACGGCGAGGTGTCCAACCCCGTGTACTTCGGCGTCAACGGCGGGATCGCGGTGGCCGCGGGCCTGGCCGTGATCGCGCTCGCGCCCTGGCTGCGGCGCACGATGCACCCCGTCCACTGAGGTGGTTGTCGAATGATCATCCGCACCGATTTCCCGTACGAGACCACCCGCGAGGACGTCCGGATCCCGATGGCCGACGGGGTGGAGCTCTACGCCCGGATCTGGCGCCCGGTGACCCGGGAGCCCGTGCCGGCGCTGCTGGAGTACCTCCCGTACCGGCTCACCGACTGGACCGCGCCGCGCGACTGGCAGCGCCACCCCTGGTACGCCGGGCACGGCTACGCCTCGGTCCGCGTGGACGTGCGCGGCCACGGGTGCAGCGGGGGCCGTCCGGGCGACGAGTACGACGCCCGCGAGCTCGCCGACGGGGTCGCGGTGATCGAGTGGCTGGCGGAGCAGCCGTGGTGCACGGGCTCCGTGGGCATGTTCGGGATCTCCTGGGGCGGCTTCAACTCCCTCCAGATCGCCGCCCTGGCCCCCGAGCCGCTGAAGGCGATCGTCACCGTGTGCTCCACGGACGACCGGTACGACAACGACGTCCACTACATGGGCGGCTCCGTGCTGGCCGTGGACATGCACGCGTGGGCGGCCACCATGCTCGCCTTCGCCTCCCGCCCGCCGGACCCGGAGTACGCCGGCGACGGCTGGCGCCAGCAGTGGCTGGACCGGCTGGAATCGGTCGAACCGCTGATCCACACCTGGCTCTCGCACCAGACCCGCGACGCGTACTGGCGCCACGGCAGCGTCTGCGAGGACTACTCGGCGATCGGCGCGGCGGTCCTCGCGGTGGGCGGCTGGCACGACCCCTACCGGGACACCGTGCTGCGGCTGGTCTCCGCGCTGCCGTCCTCCCGGGTGCGCGGCCTGATAGGCCCCTGGTCGCACCAGTACCCGGACCGCGGGCTGCCGCCCGGCCCGTCCATCGGCTTCCTCCAGGAGACCCTGCGCTGGTGGGACCACTGGCTGCGCGGCGAGGACAACGGCGTGCTGGACGAGCCGCTGCTCCGCGCCTGGATCAGCGACTCGCACCCGCCGGCGACCACGTACGGGGAACTCCCCGGCCGCTGGGCCGGGGAGAAGGCCTGGCCCTCGCCGTCGGTGATCCCGGTCTCGTACGGGTTCCAGGGCGCCCCGGTCGCCGTCGCCTCCCCGCAGCACACCGGGCTGGACGCGGGCCGCTTCTTCCCCTTCGGCAACGACGCCGACCTGCCGCCGGACCAGCGGGAGGAGGACGCGAAGTCGGCGTGCTTCGAATTCCCGGTGGCCGACGGGGAGCCGGTGGAGATCCTGGGTCGGCCGTCGGTGACGCTGCGGCTCCGGCTGGACGTGCCGTACGGCCAGGCGGTGGCCCGGCTGTGCGACGTCGCCCCCGACGGCTCCTCCACGCTCGTCACCCGGGGCGCGCTGAACCTGTCCGCCCGCCAGGGCAGGGACCGGGCCGTGCCCTGGCCGGCGGGCTCGTACGAGGACGTCACCTTCGAGCTGAACGGCATCGGCCACGCCTTCGCGCCGGGGCACCGGATCCGGCTCGCCGTCTCCTCCGCGTACTGGCCGTGGATCTGGCCGCGGGCCGGCTCCGAGGCCGGACCCTGGACCCGGCGGGGAGCGCGCTGACGCTGCCGGTGCGGGCCGGGGCCCGGGCTGCCGCCGGCTCTGCGGACGAGGGGATCCTGTTCGAGGCGCCGGAGCAGGCAGAGCCGCTGGGGGTCGTCTTCCCGGCCACGCTCGACGAACCGCGGCCGGAGCGGCTGGTCGTACGGGACGTGGCGCGCGGGACGTGGCGGCTGGAGGTGGATCCGCGGTACGGGGGCACCCGGGTGTACCCGGACGGCCTGGAGTTCAGCGAGGACGCCCTGGAGGTGTACGAGATCCAGGACGGGGACCCGCTGTCGGCCCGTACCCGCTCGGACTGGTCGATCCGGCTGCACCGGCCGGAGCGGGGGTGGGACGCGCGGGTCGAGACGCGGTCGGAGATCTCGTGCGACGAGGGCGGGTTCGTGACGTCGAACGAGGTGGTGTGCCGGGAGGGGGGCGAGGTGGTCTTCCACCGGACGTGGGAACGCCGGCTGCCGCGCACGGCGGGCTAGGGCCAGGGCCAGGGCCCTACCGGGCCACCTGGGGCTCCGCCCCAGACCCCGCGCCTCAAACGCCGGCGGGGCTGGATTTGGCCACGGCCGGCTGCCTGGTGCAGCTGGATTGCCCGCAAGGCGAGTTCAACCTTGCCAGTGTTTGTGCCGCTATGCGTACAGTCGTTCCAGGATGACCGCGATGCCGTCGGACTCGTTCGACAGGGTGATCTCGTCCGCTACCGCGACCAGTTCGCGGTGGGCGTTGGCCATGGCCACCCCGTACGCGGACCAGGCGAACATCGGGACGTCATTCGGCATGTCGCCGAAGGCGATCGTCGTCGAGGCGGGCAGGCCCAGGGCTTCCGCCGCCCGGGCGAGGCCGCTGGCCTTGTCGATGCCCGGCGGCTGGAGCTCCACCGTGTGCTCCCCCGCCATGGTGACGTTCACCAGGTCGCCGACCACCGCCCGCGCCACCCGCGTCAGCTCGTCGTCGTCCAGCCGGGGGTGCTGGAGCAGCACCTTGTTGATCGGGGCCGACCACAGGTCCGACCGCCGCGGCACCCGGACCGTCGGCAGGTGCGGATGCCACATCCGGTAGCCCGGCCCTATCAGCATCTCCGCGTCGACCCCCTCCTGGTTGACCGCCGCGTAGACCTCGCCGATCTCCGCCTCGATCTTGCCGAGGGCAACCTCGGCCAGCCCCCGGTCCATGGACACGGAGTGCAGCAGGCGCCCGCGCGCCGCGTCGTACACCTGCGCGCCCTGCCCGCACACCGCGAGCCCCTCGTAACCCAGGCCGTCCAGCACGTGCCGGACCTGCGGGACCGGGCGGCCGGTGACGATGATGTGCTGCGCGCCCGCGGCGCGCGCCGTGGCGAGCGCCGCGTACGAGCGGGCGGAGACGGTGTCCCCGGCGCGCAGCAGAGTCCCGTCCAGGTCAGTGGCGATCAAGGCATAGGGGAGGGCGGAAGTCACGGCGCCAAGGATACGGACCCCGTTGGACAAGTCCTACAAATAGTGCCCGAATCCGGCCTCCCGCAGGCCCCACCAGCCACGTAACGTGTCAACCAGCCACCGGGACACCCCCGGACCGCGTCGAAAGCGAGGCAGCACCCCATGCCCCAGCAGAGCCCCCTCGATGTTCCCGAGGGCGACCCGTTCGGGCCGCACAACCTCCCCTACGGCGTCTTCTCGACCGCCGGGGAGGACCGTCGCCGGATCGGTGTGCGGATCGGCGGACACGTGCTCGACGCGGGGGCGGCCGCGGCCGCGCTCGGTTCCCCGTATGCCGGGCTGCTCGGGCAGTCCTCGCTCAACCCGCTGCTGGCCGCCGGGCGCACCGCCTGGCGCGACGTGCGCCGTGCGCTGACCGCCTGGGTCACCGACCCCGGCCACCGCCCCACCGTGGAGCCGCACCTGCTGCCGCTCGACGAGGTCGCGCTGCACCTGCCGTACGAGGTCGCCGACTACGTCGACTTCTACGCCAGCGAGCACCACGCCACCAACGTCGGGCGGATCTTCCGGCCCGACGGGGACGCGCTGACGCCCAACTGGAAGCACCTGCCGATCGGTTACCACGGTCGCTCGGGCACCATCGTCGTGTCCGGGACGGACGTCGTCCGGCCCTCCGGGCAGCGCAAGGCGCCCGCCGACCCGGCGCCCGTCTTCGGCCCGTCCGTCAAGCTCGACATCGAGGCCGAGGTCGGCTTCGTCGTCGGCACCCCCTCCGAGCTGGGCCGCCCGGTGGCGCTGGGCGATTTCGAGGACCACGTCTTCGGGCTGTTCCTGCTCAACGACTGGTCGGCGCGCGACATCCAGGCCTGGGAATACGTGCCGCTCGGCCCCTTCCTCGGCAAGTCCTTCGCCACCTCCGTCTCCGCCTGGGTGACCCCGCTGGAGGCCCTGGACGCGGCCCGCGTCGCCCCGCCCGCCCGGGACTTCCCGCTGCTGCCCTACCTGGACGACGCCTCCGCCGACCGCCCCGGCGGCTTCGACCTGCGCATCAGCGTCTCCATCAACGGGACGGAGGTGGCGCAGCCGCCGTTCGCGTCGATGTACTGGACCGCCGCCCAGCAGCTCGCGCACATGACCGTCAACGGCGCCTCGCTGCGCACCGGCGACGTGTACGGCTCCGGCACCGTCAGCGGCCCGGAGACCGGCCAGCGCGGCTCGCTGCTGGAGCTGACGTGGAACGGGCGCGACGCGCTCGAACTCGCCGACGGCAAGCGCACCTTCCTGGAGGACGGGGACACCGTCACCCTCACCGCGTGGGCGCCCGGCGCCGCCGGCACGCGGGTGGGCCTCGGCGAGGTCACCGGCCGCATCGTGGGATCCCGCTAGTCCGCAATGCGGTCGGGGGGGTGGCGGATCCGTCCGCCACCCCGCCGAACCCGCTGGTCAAAGACGCGCGGCCGTACTGCCCGTGGCGCAATACTGCGGCAACACCACGACGGGCCGACCGCCGGTACGTTCCCGGCGCCCTCGCCCGCGAGGTCCGGGTCGCCGTCGCCAAGGGCCTCGCCTCGGTGCACGCCCCGGCCCCGGACCCGCTGGATCCGCTGCCGGCCGACGCCGATCCGCTGGTGCGCGGAGCCGCCCTGGGGGCGCCGGCCGCCACCGGCTGCCCCGGGCGGTACGCCGACACGGCCGTGGCGGCCCTGGCCGATCCGGCCTGGCAGGTCCGGGCGGGTGCGGCCGCCGCGCTGTCGGCCGACGCCGCGGGAGCGGCCGTACCGGCCCTCGCCGGGGCCCTGGCCGATGCCAACGCCGATGTCCGCAAGGCCGCGGTCCTCGCGCTGCTCGCCCACCGGGAGGCCGGCGCGGCCCGGGCGGCCCTGGCCACGGCGGTCACCGACCCGGACGCGGACGTCCGCGCGTACGCCGCCCGGGCGGCCTGACCGGACCGACCGGCCTGCCGCCGGGGCGGACCGCGGGCCGTGGGTGATGCTCCTGGGGCTTCGACCCGACGATCCAGGAGTCCCCGTATGGCCTCTCGTACCGGCATGCTCGTCCTGGCCCTCGCCGCCGCGGCGGCCCTGACCGCCCCGGCGGGACCCGCCGCGGCCACCCCCGGCCCGCACGCCGGCCCGCCCCCGGGGCCGGGCACCGCCACGGGGAGCGCCACGGGCACCGCCACGGGCAGCGCCACCGCCGCCACCGTCCCCCGCACCGGCCCCGCGGCCCTGGCCGGCCTCGCCCGGGCGGCGGTGTCGAGCTCCCGGTACCTGCGGGAACCGGCGGCGACCGCCGCCGGGTACGTGCCCGACCGGTACTGCGTGGCCGACCCGGCGGGCGCCGGAGCCGTGGGCTACCCGCACTTCAACCACGCCTACGACGACTCCCTCGACCCCGCCAAGCCCGCGGCCCTGCTCTACGAGGACGACGCGGAGGGCCGGCGCAGGCTGGTCGCCCTCGAATGGGTCGTCATGGACCGGGACGGCAAGGTCGAGACGGACGACGACCGGCCGAGCCTCTTCGGGCAGCCCTTCAAGGGGCCGATCCCGGGCCGCTTCAAGGGCCAGAAGGTCCACTACGCCCTGCACGTCTGGCTCTGGAAGCCCAACCCGGCCGGCCTGTTCGCGACGTTCAACCCCGACCTGCGCTGCCGCCCGGGCACGACCCGGCCCTGACCCCCCGTTCGGAGGCGCGCCGCGTGCACCGGCCGGGGGCCGCCGGGAAGGTGGACGAAAGCCCCCGACCGGCAGGAGCCCCCATGTCCGCCCGTACTCGCAAGGCTGCCCTGACCTGTGCGGTCGCCGCGTCGCTCGGCCTGGCCGCCATGGCCCCGGCCCACGGCGTCGAAGGCCCCGCACCCGATCCGCGCAACCGCAAGGCGATGGCGGACATGGCGACGGCGATCAAGGTGACGGCCAAATACGTGGACGAGCGGGCGGCCCTCGAGGACGGCTACGTCCCGCACGGCAAGGAGTGCATGGCCAACCCGTTCGGGGTGGGCGCCATGGGCTACCACTACGTCAAGGCGGCCTACTGGGGTTCGAAGGACCCGAGCAAGCCGACCGCGCTCCTCTACAGCGCCGAGAAGGACCGCGACGGCCGCCGCAAGCTCCAGGCCGTGGAGTGGATGTCCACCGACCGCGACCAGGACCTGAAGACCGCCGACGACCGCCCGAGCATGTTCGGGCTGCCCTTCGACGGGCCCATGCCCGGCCACTGGACGGGCATGCCCAAGCACTACGACCTCCACATGTGGGCGTACGAGAAGAACCCGGCCGGCCGCTTCCACAACTGGAACCCGACCGTCAAGTGCGCGGGGCATATGACTCACCCATAAGGGCGGCTTCTCCGGCGTTCCCCGGCGATACGCTGAGCGGACTCGCGAGACTCCGCAGCATGGGAGCACTACCGATGAGCGTCGATCCCGAGACCCCCGAGCAGGGGCCCGCCCCGCGCTGGCCCGTTCCGCCTGCGGGTGGATGGACCGCCGACGACCTTGACCGGCTTCCCAACCTGCCTCCGCACACGGAGCTGATCGACGGGAGCCTGATCTTCGTGAGTCCGCAGAGCATCTTCCACGAGCGCGCCATCGACTTCTTCAAATGGCAGCTACAGGCGGTCGCACCGCCCGATGTGGAGGTCTTCCGCGAGCTCACGATCGACATCGACAAAGGGAATCGACCGGAGCCGGACGTGATCGTGGTCGAGTCCGGGGTCGTGGACGACCGACGCCAAACCCGGTTCCCCGTCGGTGCCGTACGTCTCGCCATCGAAGTCGTCTCACCGGATTCCGAGGCACGCGACCGCAGCAGCAAGCCACTCAAGTACGCCCGGGCCAAGATCCCGCACTTCTGGCGCGTCGAGGATCACGACGGGCGCGCGGTCGTCTACGTCTTCGAACTCGAACCGACTACGGGCGTCTATGTCGCCACGGGCATCTTCCACGACCGACTGAAGGTCTCCGTCCCCTATCCCATCGATCTGGACCTCACCACCATCACGCCGAAGCGGAGGCGCCCCGAGTAGCCCGAAGGGCCCGGCTCCCCCAGGGGAGCCGAGCCCTTCACCGTGCCGTGGGCCGGTCAGCGCACGAACGTGCTCGCCTGACCCGCCAGGTCCAGGAAGTATTGCGGGGCCACGCCCAGCACCACCGTCACCGCGACGCCCACCGCGATCGTCGTCATCGTCAGCGGCGAGGGCACGGCCACCGTCGGGCCGTCGGTCTTCGGCTCGCTGAAGAACATCAGGACGATCACCCGGATGTAGAAGAACGCGGCGATCGCGGACGAGATGACACCGACCACGACCAGCGCCCCGGCGCCGCCTTCCGCCGCCGCCTTGAACACGGCGAACTTGCCCGCGAAGCCGGACGTGAGCGGAATGCCGGCGAAGGCCAGCAGGAACACCGCGAACACCGCCGCGGTCAGCGGCGAACGGCGGCCCAGACCCGCCCACTTCGACAGGTGCGTCGCCTCTCCGCCCGCGTCGCGCACCAGCGTGACCACCGCGAAGGCGCCGATCGTCACGAAGGAGTAGGCGCCGAGGTAGAAGAGGACGGACGAGACGCCCTCCGCCGAGGTCGCGATCACACCGGCCAGGATGAAGCCCGCGTGCGCGATCGAGGAGTAGGCGAGGAGCCGCTTGACGTCGGTCTGGGTCACGGCGATCACCGCACCCGCCAGCATCGTGACGATCGCGATGCCCCACATCACCGGCCGCCAGTCCCAGCGCAGGCCCGGCAGGACCACGTAGAGCAGCCGCAGGAGGGCGCCGAACGCGGCCACCTTCGTCGCCGCCGCCATGAAGCCGGTGATCGGGGTCGGGGCGCCCTGGTAGACGTCCGGGGTCCACATGTGGAAGGGGACCGCGCCGACCTTGAAGAGCAGGCCCATCAGGATCAGTGCCGAGCCGATCAGCAGCAGCACGTCGTTGCCCATGGTGTCGGCGAGCGCCGGGTCGATCTTCGTGACCGTGCCGTCCACCACGTCGGCGATCGCCGCGTACGAGACCGAGCCCGCGTACCCGTAGAGCAGCGCGATGCCGAAGAGGAGGAAGGCGGAGGAGAAGGCGCCGAGCAGGAAGTACTTGACCGCGGCCTCCTGCGACATCAGCCGCTGGCGGCGGGCGAGGGCGCAGAGCAGGTACAGCGGGAGGGAGAAGACCTCCAGCGCGATGAACAGGGTCAGCAGGTCGTTGGCCGCCGGGAAGATCAGCATTCCGGCGATCGCGAACAGGGCCAGCGGGAAGACCTCGGTGGTGGTGAACCCGGCCTTGACGGCGGCCTTCTCGCTGTCGCTGCCCGGTACGGACGCGGCCTGGGCGGCGAAGGAGTCCACCCGGTTGCCGTGCGCGGCCGGGTCGAGGCGCCGCTCGGCGAAGGTGAAGACGGCGACGATCGAGGCGAGCAGGATGGTGCCCTGCAGGAACAGCGCCGGACCGTCCACCGCGATCGCGCCCATCGCCGCGATCTGCGCCTTGGTGGACCCGTACCCGCCGGCCGCGAGGCCGACGACCGCCGCGAAGGCCGAGGCCAGCGCGGCGACGGAGAGGAACACCTGGACGTAGTAGCGGGACTTGCGCGGTACGAAGGCCTCGACGAGGATCCCGAGGATCGCCGCGCCCACCACGATCAGCGTGGGCGCGAGCTGCGCGTACTCGATGACGGGCGCCGGGATCCGGTCGACCGGTGCCTCGGCCGCCAGCGGCCACAGGCTGTGGGCGGAAGTCAGTGTGCTCACTTCGCCGCCTCCACTTCAGGTGCGGGGTCGGTCTGCTTCACGTCCGACATGGTGTGCTTCACCGCCGGGTTGACGATGTCGGTCAGCACCTTCGGGTACACGCCCAGTCCGATCAGCAGCGCGATCAGCGGGGCGACCACCAGCACCTCCCGCAGGCGCAGGTCCGGCATGGTGCGGACCTCCTCCTTCACGGGGCCGGTCATCGTGCGCTGGTAGAGGACCAGCGTGTAGAGCGCGGCGAGCACGATGCCGATGGTGGCGATGATGCCGACGACCGGGTACCGGGCGAAGGTGCCGACCAGGACCAGGAACTCGCTGACGAAGGGCGCGAGCCCGGGCAGCGAGAGGGTGGCGAGGCCGCCGATCAGGAAGGTGCCGGCGAGGACCGGGGCCACCTTCTGCACGCCGCCGTAGTCGGCGATGAGCCGCGAGCCGCGCCGCGAGATCAGGAAGCCGGCCACCAGCATCAGCGCCGCCGTCGAGATGCCGTGGTTGACCATGTAGAGCGTCGCACCGGACTGTCCCTGGGAGGTCATCGCGAAGATGCCCAGGATGATGAACCCGAAGTGCGAGATGGAGGCGTAGGCGATCAGCCGCTTGATGTCGCGCTGGCCGACCGCGACCAGCGCGCCGTAGACGATGCTGATCAGGGCCAGGACGAGGATCACCGGTGTGGCCCACTTGCTGGCCTCGGGGAAGAGTCCGAGGCAGAAGCGGAGCATCGCGAAGGTGCCGACCTTGTCGACGATCGCGGTGATCAGCACGGCGACCGGGGCGGTGGCCTCGCCCATCGCGTTCGGCAGCCAGGTGTGCAGCGGCCACAGCGGGGCCTTCACCGCGAAGGCGAAGAAGAAGCCCAGGAAGAGCCACCGCTCGGTGTTGGTCGCCATGTCGAGCGTGCCCGCGGCGCGGGCCGCGGCGATCTCCTGGAGCGAGAAGTTCCCCGCGACCACATACAGCCCGATGACGGCGGCCAGCATGATCAGGCCGCCGGCCAGGTTGTAGAGGAGGAACTTGACCGCCGCGTACGAGCGCTGCGTGGCCGCGTTCTCGTCGGAGCCGCCCGCCGCGGCAGCGGCTGATCGAGAGGAAGTCGCCCGGTCCCCGAAGCCGCCGATGAGGAAGTACATCGGGATCAGCATGGCTTCGAAGAAGATGTAGAAGAGGAAGACGTCGGTGGCCTCGAAGGAGATGATCACCATCGCCTCGACCAGCAGGATCAGGGCGAAGAAGCCCTGGGTCGGCCGCCAGCGCTGACTCTTGGTCTCCAACGGGTCGGCGTCGTGCCAGCCGGCCAGAATGATGAACGGCATCAGGAGCGCGGTGAGCCCGATGAGCACCACCCCGATCCCGTCCACGCCCAGCTCGTAGCGGACGCCGAAGTCGGCGATCCAGGAGTGGGATTCGGTGAGCTGGTAGCGGTCGCCGCCGGGCTCGAAGCGGATCGCGACGAGCACGGCCAGGGCCAGGGTCGCCAGGGAGAAGAGCAGGGCGAGCCACTTGGCGGCGGTCCGCCGGGCGGCCGGGACGGCTGCCGTCAGGATCGCTCCGACCGCGGGGACCGCGGCCGTCAGCGTCAGAAGCGGGAAACTCATCTCACACCGCCCTCATCAGCAGGGTCGCGGCGATGAGGATCGCCGTGCCCCCGAACATCGAGACCGCGTAGCTGCGGGCGTAGCCGTTCTGCAGCTTGCGCAGCCGGCCGGACAGGCCGCCGACCGAGGCGGCCGTGCCGTTGACCACCCCGTCGACCAGGCTGTGGTCGACATACACGAGGGAGCGGGTCAGGTGCTCCCCGCCGCGTACCAGCACGACGTGGTTGAAGTCGTCCTGGAGGAGGTCCCGCCGGGCCGCCCGGGTGAGCAGCGAGCCGCGCGGGGCGATGACCGGGACGGGCTTACGGCCGTACATCGCCCAGGCGATGCCGACGCCGATGACGAGGACGACCATGGTGGAGGCGGTCACCGTCATGGCGCTGACCGGCGGGTGGCCGTGTTCGTAACCGGTGACGGGCTCCAGCCAGTTCAGGAACCGCTCGCCGATCTCGAAGAAGCCGCCGGCGAAGACCGAGCCGAAGGCCAGGATGATCATCGGGATGGTCATGGACTTCGGGGACTCGTGCGGGTGGGGCGCGTGCCCTTCGGCGTCCGGCTGCCAGCGCTTCTCGCCGAAGAAGGTGAGGAGCATGACCCGGGTCATGTAGAAGGCGGTGATGCCGGCGCCCAGCAGGGTGACCCCGCCGAGGATCCAGCCCTGGGTGCCGCCCTTGGCGAAGGCCGCCTCGATGATCATGTCCTTGGAGAAGAACCCGGACAGGCCCGGGAAGCCGATGATCGCGAGGTAGCCGAGGCCGAAGGTCACGAAGGTGACCGGCATGTACTTGCGCAGGCCGCCGTACTTGCGCATGTCGACCTCGTCGTTCATCCCGTGCATCACGGAACCGGCGCCGAGGAACAGGCCGGCCTTGAAGAAGCCGTGCGTGACCAGGTGCATGATCGCGAAGACGTAGCCGATCGGGCCGAGGCCCGCCGCGAGGATCATGTAGCCGATCTGCGACATCGTCGACCCGGCGAGGGCCTTCTTGATGTCGTCCTTCGCGCAACCGACGATCGCACCGAAGAGCAGCGTGACCGCGCCGACGATGGTGACCACCAGCTGGGCGTCCGGAGCGGCGTTGAAGATTGCTCCGGAGCGGACGATCAGGTACACGCCCGCGGTCACCATGGTCGCCGCGTGGATCAGGGCCGAGACCGGGGTCGGGCCCTCCATCGCGTCACCGAGCCAGGACTGCAGCGGCACCTGGGCGGACTTGCCGCAGGCGGCCAGCAGCAGCATCAGGCCGATCGCCGTCAGCGTGCCCTCCGACGTCTCCCCCACCGCGCCGAGCACCGGCCCGAAGGCGAAGGTCCCGAAGGTGGTGAACATCAGCATGATCGCGATGGACAGGCCCATGTCGCCGACCCGGTTGACCAGGAAGGCCTTCTTCGCGGCCGTGGCCGCGCTGGGCTTGTGCTGCCAGAAGCCGATCAGGAGGTACGAGGCGAGGCCGACGCCCTCCCAGCCGAAGTACAGGAGCAGGTAGTTGTCGGCGAGGACCAGCAGCAGCATGGCCGCGACGAACAGGTTGAGGTAGCCGAAGAAGCGGCGGCGGCGCTCGTCGTGCTCCATGTACCCGATCGAGTACACGTGGATGAGCGTGCCCACCCCGGAGATCAGCAGGACGAAGGTCATCGACAGCTGGTCCAGCTGGAAGGCCAGGTCCGCCTGGAAGCCCTCGACGGGGATCCAGGTGAACAGCCGCTGGTGCAGGGTCCGGTCGTCGGCGCCGCGTCCCAGCATGTCGGCGAAGAGCACGGCGCCGATGCCGAAGGAGACGGCCGCGAGCAGGGTGCCGATCCAGTGGCCGGTCTTGTCGAGGCGCCGGCCGCCGCACAGCAGCACCACCGCTCCGAGCAGGGGCGCTGCCACCAGCAGCGCAATCAGATTCTCCACTGTGAACGCCCCTTACAGCTTCATCAGGCTGGCGTCGTCGACCGAGGCCGAGTGGCGGGTACGGAACAGCGACACGATGATCGCCAGGCCGACCACGACCTCCGCGGCGGCGACGACCATCGTGAAGAAGGCGATGATCTGGCCGTCGAGGTTGCCGTGCATCCGCGAGAAGGCGACGAAGGCGAGGTTGCAGGCGTTGAGCATGAGCTCCACGCACATGAACAGCACGATCGCGTTCTTGCGGATCAGCACGCCGGCCGCGCCGATGGTGAACAGCAGGGCCGCCAGGTACAGGTAGTTGACCGGATTCACTTCGGGGCCTCCTCACGGCCGAGGCGCTCCGAGGAGGCCTGTTCCAGTGCCTTGAGGTCGGACAGCGCCTCGGCGGAGACGTCGCGGATCTGGCCGCGGGCGCGCAGCGTCTTGCTGACCGTCAGCTCGGACGGGGTGCCGTCCGGCAGCAGACCGGCGATGTCCACGGCGTTGTGCCGGGCGTAGACGCCGGGCGCGGGCAGCGGCGGGAGCTGGACGTTCTCGCGGACGCGGCGCTCGGCCAGTTCGCGCTGGGTGGCGGCCCGCTCGGTGCGCTCGCGGTGGGTGAGCACCATCGCGCCGACGGCCGCGGTGATCAGCAGCGCGCCGGTCAACTCGAAGGCGAAGACGTACTTGGTGAAGATCAGCTGGGCCAGGCCCTCGACGTGCCCGGCGGAGTTGATCCGGCCGAGTCCGTTGAAGTGGGTGAGCCCGGCGTTGCCGATGCCGGCGATCAGCAGGATGCCGAAGCCGAGCCCGCACAGGACGGCCAGCCAGCGCTGTCCCTTGATGGTCTCCTTGAGGGAGTCGGCGGCGGTGACGCCGACGAGCATGACCACGAAGAGGAAGAGCATCATGATCGCGCCGGTGTAGACGATGACCTGGACGACGCCCAGGAAGTACGCCCCGTTCGCGAGGTAGAAGACCGCCAGGATGATCATCGTCCCGGCCAGGCTGAGGGCGCTGTGCACGGCCCGCTTCATCAGGATCGTGGCCAGCGCGCCGATGACGGCGACCGTGCCGAGGATCCAGAACTGGACCGCTTCGCCCGTCGAGGTCACGGTGGCGGCGAGGGCGCTCATGCCTGCACCCCCTCGTTGTCTTCCGCGGTCTCGCCCTTGGACACGCCCGTCTGCCGGACGGTGCCGGGGGCGGCCCCCGTCACCAGTCCGCGGTAGTAGTCCGTGTCCTCGGTGCCGGGGAACATCTCGTGCGGCGCCTCGACCATGCCCTCGGTGAGCCCGGCGAGCAGCTGCTCCTTGGTGTAGATGAGCGACTCGCGGCTGGCGTCGGCCAGTTCGAACTCGTTCGTCATGGTCAGCGCCCTGGTCGGGCACGCCTCGACGCACAGCCCGCACAGGATGCAGCGGGCGTAGTTGATCTGGTAGACGGCGCCGTACCGCTCCCCCGGGGAGTAGCGCTCCTCCTCGGTGTTGTCCGCGCCCTCCACGTAGATGGCATCGGCGGGACAGGCCCAGGCGCACAGCTCGCACCCGATGCACTTCTCCAGACCGTCGGGGTGCCGGTTGAGCTGGTGCCGCCCGTGGAAGCGCGGGGCGGTGGTCTTCTGCTGCTCCGGGTACTGCTCGGTGAGGCGCTTCTTGAACATGGCCTTGAAGGTCACGCCGAAGCCGGCAACCGGGTTCTGCCACTTCTCGTTCGGGTCGGTGTCAGCCATTTCCAGCACCCTCCTCTCGGTCACTCTCAGTATTCGCGCCACCACTGACAATCAGCTCCCACTCGCTCCGCGGTCGGCGCCGCGGTACGGGTGCCAGGTGCTGGCCGGGCTTGGGCGGTACGGGGAATCCGCCCGCGAGCGGGTCGAAAGGCTCGGCCGCGGCGGTCTTGCCGGCCACCTCCGCGGCGGCCTTCTCCCGTTTGTCGCGGAACAGGTCCGCGATGAAGGAGAGGAGCAGGATCGCCACGACGCCGCCGCCGACGTAGAGGACGATCTGGCTGAAGTCGTACTGCTCGTTGCGCAGCGCCCGCACGGTCGCGACCAGCATCAGCCAGACCACGGAGACCGGGATCAGGACCTTCCAGCCGAGCTTCATCAGCTGGTCGTAGCGCACGCGCGGCAGCGTGCCGCGCAGCCAGATGAAGAAGAAGAGGAGCAGCTGCACCTTGAGGACGAACCAGAGCATCGGCCACCAGCCGTGGTTCGCGCCCTCCCAGAAGGTGCTGATCGGGTACGGGGCCCGCCAGCCACCCAGGAAGAGGGTGACCGACACCGCGGAGACGGTGACCATGTTGACGTACTCGGCGAGCATGAACAGCGCGAACTTGATGGACGAGTACTCGGTGTTGAAGCCGCCGACCAGGTCGCCCTCGGACTCCGGCATGTCGAAGGGGGCGCGGTTCGTCTCGCCGACCATCGTGACGACGTAGATGATGAAGGACACCGGCAGCAGCACGATGTACCAGCGGTCGGCCTGGGCCTCCACGATCGCCGAGGTCGACATCGACCCGGAGTAGAGGAAGACCGAGGCGAAGGCCGCGCCCATCGCGATCTCGTAGGAGATCATCTGCGCGCAGGAGCGCAGGCCGCCGAGGAGCGGGTAGGTCGAGCCGGAGGACCAGCCGGCCAGCACGATGCCGTAGATGCCGACCGAGGCCACCGCGAGGATGTAGAGCATCGCGATGGGCAGGTCGGTCAGCTGCATCGTGGTGCGCTGGCCGAAGATGGAGACCTCGTTGCCGGCGGGACCGAAGGGGATCACCGCGATGGCCATGAAGGCCGGGATCGCCGCGATGATCGGGGCCAGGACGTAGACGACCTTGTCGGCCCGCTTGACGATCAGGTCTTCCTTCAGCATGAGCTTCACGCCGTCGGCGAGGGACTGGAGCATGCCCCAGGGGCCGTGCCGGTTGGGGCCGATGCGCAGCTGCATCCAGGCGACGACCTTGCGCTCCCACACGATGGAGAAGAGCACGGTCACCATCAGGAAGGCGAAGCAGAACACCGCCTTGATGACGACCAGCCACCAGACGTCCCTGCCGAACAGGCTCAGGTCCTCGGCGGCAAGCTGTACCGCGTTCACGCGCCCACCTCCGCAGTGGTGTCGCCGGTGCCGGCCGGGGTCGCGGGGCCGATCCGGACGAGGGTGCCCGGGCGGGCTCCGGTGTCGGCGAGGACCCCGGACCCGGTGGAGTTCAGCGGGAGCCAGACCACGCGGTCGGGCATCTCGGTGATCCGCAGGGGCAGTTCCACGGAGCCGGCCGGGCCGGTGACCGCGAGGACGTCCCCGTTCTTGACGCCCGTCTCGGCCGCCGTGGCCGCCGAAAGCCGGGCGCTGGCCTCGTGCCGGGTGCCGGCCAGGGCTTCGTCGCCCTCCTGGAGCCTGCCCTGGTCGAGCAGGAGCCGGTGGCCCGCGAGGACCGCCTCGCCGGCGCCCGGGCGGGGCAGCGGCGCGGTGTCGGCGGACTGCCCGGCGGCGCGCTCCCCGGCCCAGCCGCCGAGGCGGTCGAGCTCGCGGCGTACGGCGTGTACGTCGGGCAGCGCGATCGGCCGGTCGGCGGCGTCGGCCAGCATGTGCAGCACGCGGGCGTCGGCCGGGGCCAGCCGGCGGGTCATCTGGTCGGGCTTGAGCGCGGCCTCGAACGGCCGGACCCTGCCCTCCCAGTTGATAAAGGCGCCGGCCTTCTCGACCACGGCGGCGACCGGGAAGACCACGTCCGCGTGCTCGGTGACCTCGCTCGGCCGCAGTTCCAGGGAGACCACGAAGGCCTCCTGGAGGGCGGTCCGGGCGCGGGCCGGGTCGGGCAGGTCCGCGACCTCGACGCCCGCGACCACCAGCGCGGACAGTTCGCGGGTGGCCGCGGCCTCGACGATCTGGCCGGTGTCGCGGCCGTAGCGGTGCGGGAGTTCGTCCAGGCCCCAGGCGGTGGCGACCTCGTCGCGGGCCCGCGGGTCGGTGGCCGGACGGCCGCCGGGCAGCAGGGACGGCAGCGCGCCCGCCTCGACGGCGGCCCGCTCACCGGCCCGGCGCGGGATCCACACCAGCGTCGCCCCGGTCGCGGTGGCGGCCCGTACGGCGGCGGTCAGCGCGCCCGGCACGCCGGCGAGGCGCTCGCCGACGACGATGACCGCGCCGCTCTGGCGCAGTGCGTCGGCGGCGGCCGCGCCGCCCGCCTCCAGACCGGTCCGGGAGGCGAGTGCGTCCAGCCACTCGGGCTCGGTGCCGGGGGCGGCGGCCAGCAGGGTGCCGCCCGCCTTCTCCAGGCCCCGGGTGGCGAAGGGGGCCAGGGCGAAGGTCCGCTGCTTGTGCTTGCGGCGGGCCTTGCGCAGCCGCAGGAAGACCCCGGGGGCCTCCTCCTCGGACTCGATGCCGGCGAGCAGGACGGCCGGCGCCGCCTCCAGCGAGGTGTACGTGACCCCCGCGCCCCCGAGGTCCTTGCCGGTCCCGGCGACGGCGGCGGCCAGGAAGTCGGCCTCCTCCGCGCTGTGCACGCGGGCCCGGAAGTCGATGTCGTTGGTGTCCAGGACCACCCGCGCGAACTTGGCGTACGCGTAGGCGTCCTCGACGGTGAGCCGTCCGCCGGTCAGCACCCCGGCCCGGCCGCGCGCCCCGGCGAGGCCGTTCGCCGCGGCCTCCAGGGCCTCGGGCCAGCTCGCCGGCTCCAGGACACCGGCGGCGCTGCGCACCAGCGGGGTCGTGAGCCGGTCGCGCTGCTGCGCGTAGCGGAACCCGAAGCGGCCCTTGTCGCAGATCCACTCCTCGTTGACCTCGGGGTCCTCCGCGGCCAGCCTGCGCAGCACCTTGCCGCGCCGGTGGTCGGTCCGGGTCGCGCAGCCGCCCGCGCAGTGCTCGCACACGCTCGGGGAGGAGACGAGGTCGAAGGGGCGGGAGCGGAACCGGTACGCGGCGGAGGTGAGGGCGCCGACGGGGCAGATCTGGATGGTGTTGCCGGAGAAGTACGACTCGAAGGGGTCGTCCTCGCCGGTGCCGACCTGCTGGAGCGCGCCGCGCTCCAGCAGCTCGATCATCGGGTCTCCGGCGATCTCGTTGGAGAAGCGGGTGCAGCGCGCGCACAGCACGCACCGCTCGCGGTCCAGCAGCACCTGCGTGGAGATCGGGACCGGCTTCTCGTAGGTGCGCTTCCTGCCCTCGAACCGGGATTCGGCGTTGCCGTGCGACATCGCCTGGTTCTGCAGCGGGCACTCGCCGCCCTTGTCGCAGACCGGGCAGTCCAGCGGGTGGTTGATGAGCAGCAGCTCCATCACACCGCGCTGGGACTTGTCGGCGACCTCGGAGGTCAGCTGGGTCTTGACGACCATGCCGTCGGTGCAGGTGATGGTGCAGGAGGCCATCGGCTTGCGCTGGCCCTCGACCTCGACGATGCACTGGCGGCAGGCGCCGGCCGGGGAGAGCAGGGGGTGGTCGCAGAACCGCGGGATCTCGATGCCCAGCTGCTCGGCGGCCCGGATGACGAGCGTGCCCTTGGGGACCGACAGCTCGACGCCGTCGATGGTGAGGGACACCAGGTTCTCCGGTGGTACGGCGCCCCCTCCGCCACCGGCGGGAGCGTTACTGGTGACGGTCATGCGTTCACCTCCGTGTCAGCCCAGAGGGTCGACTTCCTGGGGTCGAAGGGGCAGCCCTTGCCCGTGATGTGCTGCTCGTACTCCGCGCGGAAGTACTTGAGCGAGGAGAAGATGGGGCTGGCGGCGCCGTCGCCGAGCGCGCAGAAGGACTTGCCGTTGATGTTGTCGGCGATGTCGTTCAGCTTGTCGAGGTCCGACATGACGCCCTTGCCGGCTTCGATGTCGCGCAGCAGCTGGACCAGCCAGTACGTGCCTTCGCGGCAGGGCGTGCACTTGCCGCAGGACTCGTGGGCGTAGAACTCGGTCCACCGGGTCACGGCCCGCACCACGCAGGTGGTCTCGTCGAAGCACTGGAGCGCCTTGGTGCCCAGCATCGAGCCGGCCGCGCCCACGCCCTCGTAGTCCAGCGGGACGTCGAGGTGCTCGTCGGTGAACATCGGGGTGGAGGAGCCGCCCGGGGTCCAGAACTTCAGCCGGTGCCCGGGCCGCATCCCGCCGCTCATGTCGAGCAGCTGGCGCAGGGTGATGCCGAGCGGGGCCTCGTACTGGCCGGGGCCCGCGACGTGCCCGGAGAGCGAATACAGCGTGAAGCCGGGGGACTTCTCGGTCCCCATCGACTTGAACCAGTCCTTGCCCCTGTTCAGGATCGCGGGAACCGAGGCGATGGACTCCACGTTGTTGACGACAGTGGGGCAGGCGTAGAGCCCCTCCACGGCAGGGAAGGGGGGACGCAGCCGGGGCTGGCCGCGCCGGCCTTCGAGGGAGTCGAGCAGAGCCGTCTCCTCGCCGCAGATGTAGGCGCCCGCTCCCGCGTGCACCGTGATGTCGAGGTTGCGCCCGGTGCCGTCGATGTCCTTGCCGAGGTATCCGGCCGCGTTCGCCTCGCGCACGGCCTCGTGCAGGCGCCGCAGGACGGGCACCGTCTCGCCGCGCAGGTAGATGAAGGCGTGCTCGGAGCGGATCGCGTAGCAGGCGATGATCATTCCCTCGATGAGGGAGTGCGGGTTGGCGAAGAGGAGGGGGATGTCCTTGCAGGTTCCCGGCTCCGACTCGTCGGCGTTCACGACGAGGTAGTGCGGCTTTCCGTCGCCCTGCGGGATGAACTGCCACTTCATCCCGGTGGGGAAGCCGGCGCCGCCGCGGCCGCGCAGACCCGAGTCCTTGACGTAGGCGATGAGGTCGTCCGGGGTCATCGCGAGCGCCTTGCGCAGGCCTTCGTAGCCCTCGTGGCGCCGGTAGGTCTCCAGCGTCCACGATTCGGGTTCGTCCCAGAAGGCCGACAGGACGGGTGCGAGGAGCTTCTCCGGGCTGGTCCCTCCCCCGGTCTCCGGCTGGGAGGTACCCCCGTGACTTTCCTTGGATGACACGGACATCACTCCCCTCCCTCGATGGTGCTCTCGCCGCGCGGGTGGACGATCGGGGTGCGCGGGGTCTCGCCGCGGGCGATGCGCAGGCCGATCAGGGAGGCGGGGCCGGCCCCGCCGGTCGCCTCGACCGCGCCCTCGCGCTCGTCGGGGAAGCCGGCGAGGATCCGGGCGGTCTCCTTGTACGTGCACAGCGGCGCGCCCCGGGTCGGCTCGACGGGCCGGCCGGCCAGCAGGTCGTCCACCATGGCCTTGGCGGACTCGGGGGTCTGGTTGTCGAAGAACTCCCAGTTGACCATCACCACGGGGGCGTAGTCGCAGGCCGCGTTGCACTCGATGTGCTCGAGGGTGACCTTGCCGTCGGGGGTGGTCTCGTTGTTGCCGACCCCGAGGTGCTGCTTGAGCTCGTCGAAGATGGCGTCGCCGCCCATGACCGCGCACAGGGTGTTCGTACAGACGCCGACCTGGTAGTCGCCCGAGGGCTTGCGCCGGTACATCGTGTAGAAGGTGGCCACCGCCGTGACCTCGGCGGTGGTCAGGCCCAGTACGTCGGCGCAGAAGCGGATGCCGGTGCGCGAGACGTGGCCCTCCTCCGACTGGCACAGGTGCAGCAGCGGCAGCAGCGCGCTGCGGCTGTCGGGGTAGCGGGCGATGACCTGCTTCGCGTCGGCTTCGAGGCGCTCGCGTACGTCGGCCGGGAAGTCGGGGGCGGGAAGCTGCGGCATGCCCAATGAGATGTCGGTCATCGGTCGACGCCTCCCATCACGGGGTCGATGGAGGCGACGGCGACGATGACGTCGGCGACCTGGCCGCCCTCGCACATCGCCGCCATGGCCTGAAGGTTGGTGAAGGACGGGTCGCGGAAGTGGACCCGGTAGGGGCGGGTGCCGCCGTCGGAGACCACGTGCACCCCGAGCTCGCCCTTGGGCGATTCGACGGCCGCGTAGGCCTGCCCGGCCGGCACCCGGAAGCCCTCGGTCACCAGCTTGAAGTGGTGGATGAGGGCCTCCATGGAGGTGCCCATGATGTTCTTGATGTGGTCGAGCGAGTTGCCGAGCCCGTCGGGGCCCATCGCCAGCTGCGCCGGCCAGGCGATCTTCTTGTCGGCGACCATCACCGGGCCCGGCTCCAGCCGGTCCAGGCACTGCTCGACGATCCGCAGCGACTGGCGCATCTCCTCCAGACGGATCAGGAAGCGTCCGTAGGAGTCGCAGGTCTCGGTGGTCGGCACGTCGAACTCGTAGGTCTCGTAGCCGCAGTACGGGTCCGACTTGCGCAGGTCGTGCGGCAGGCCCGCGGAGCGCAGGATCGGGCCGGTGGCGCCCAGCGCCATGGCTCCGGTGAGGTCGAGGTAGCCGACGTCCTGCATGCGGGCCTTGAAGATGGGGTTGCCGGTGGCGAGCTTGTCGTACTCCGGCAGGTTCTTCTTCATGGTCTTCACGAACTCGCGCAGCTGGTCGACGGCGCCGGGCGGCAGGTCCTGCGCCAGGCCGCCGGGGCGGACGAACGCGTGGTTCATGCGCAGTCCGGTGATCAGCTCGAAGATGTCGAGGATCAGCTCGCGGTCGCGGAAGCCGTAGATCATGATCGTGGTCGCGCCCAGCTCCATGCCGCCGGTGGCGATGCACACCAGGTGGGAGGAGAGCCGGTTGAGCTCCATCAGCAGGACGCGGATGACGGTGGCGCGGTCCGGGATCTGGTCGGTGATGCCGAGCAGCTTCTCGACGCCGAGGCAGTACGCCGTCTCGTTGAAGAACGGCGTCAGGTAGTCCATGCGCGTCACGAAGGTGGTGCCCTGCGTCCAGTTCCGGAATTCGAGGTTCTTCTCGATGCCGGTGTGCAGGTAGCCGATGCCGCAGCGGGCCTCGGTGACCGTCTCGCCGTCGATCTCCAGGATCAGGCGGAGCACTCCGTGGGTGGACGGGTGCTGCGGGCCCATGTTGACGACGATCCGCTCGTCGTCGGCCTTGGCCGCGGACTGGACGATCTCGTCCCAGTCGCCGCCGGTGACGGTGTAGACGGTGCCCTCGGTCGTCTCGCGAGCAGAGGCATGGTTTGACGTGGACATCAGCTGTACGACCTCCGCTGGTCGGGAGCCGGGATCTGGGCGCCCTTGTACTCGACGGCGATGCCGCCGAGCGGGTAGTCCTTGCGCTGCGGGAAGCCCTGCCAGTCGTCCGGCATCATGATCCGCGTGAGGGCCGGGTGCCCGTCGAAGACCAGGCCGAAGAAGTCGTACGTCTCGCGCTCGTGCCAGTCGTTGGTCGGGTAGACGGAGACGAGCGAGGGGACGTGCGGGTCGCTGTCCGGGACGGACACCTCCAGCCGCAGGATCCGGCCGTGGGTGAGCGAGCGCAGGTGGTAGACGGCGTGCAGCTCGCGGCCCTTGTCCCCGGGGAAGTGCACCCCGGAGACGCCGGTGCAGAGCTCGAAGCGCAGGGCGGGGTCGTCGCGCAGGGTGCGCGCGACCCGGACGAGGTGCTCGCGGGCGATGTGGAAGGTGAGCTCGCCGCGGTCGACCACGGTCTTCTCGATGGCGTTCTCGGGGACCAGGTCCTGCTCCTCCAGGGCGCCTTCGAGTTCGTCGGCCACCTCGTCGAACCAGGAGCCGTACGGGCGGCTGGCCGGTCCGGGCAGGGCCACGGTGCGGACGAGGCCGCCGTAGCCGCTGGTGTCGCCGCCGTTCGCGGCGCCGAACATGCCCTTGCGGACGCCGATGACCTCGGGGCCGCTCGCGCGCGGGGCGGGGACGTTGTTCTCGCCGTCGCCGTTGCCGTTGTTGTCGCCGTTGTCCGGCTCTCGGGTCTCGCTCACCGGAGCAGCCCCTTCATCTCGATGGTGGGGAGGGCCTTGAGGGCCGCCTCCTCCGCCTCACGTGCCGCCTCTTCCCGGTTCACGCCGAGCTTCGAGCCCTGGATCTTCTGGTGGAGCTTGAGGATCGCGTCCATCAGCATCTCGGGGCGCGGCGGGCAGCCGGGCAGGTAGATGTCCACCGGGACGATGTGGTCGACGCCCTGGACGATCGCGTAGTTGTTGAACATTCCACCCGAAGATGCGCAAACCCCCATGGAGATGACCCATTTGGGAGCCGGCATCTGGTCGTACACCTGCCGCAGCACCGGCGCCATCTTCTGGCTGACCCGGCCGGCCACGATCATCAGGTCGGCCTGGCGGGGCGAGCCCCGGAAGACCTCCATGCCGAAGCGGGCCAGGTCGTACCGTCCCGCTCCGGTGGTCATCATCTCGATGGCGCAGCAGGCCAGGCCGAAGGTCGCGGGAAAGACGGATGACTTGCGCACCCAGCCCGCCGCCTGTTCGACGGTGGTCAGCAGAAAGCCGCTCGGCAGCTTCTCTTCCAGTCCCATGGGAAATTCAGCCCCTCAGTCCCATTCCAGGCCGCCGCGGCGCCACACGTAGGCGTAGGCGACGAAGACGGTGAGCACGAAGAGGAGCATCTCGACGAGCCCGAAGATCCCCAGGGAGTCGAAGGTGACCGCCCAGGGGTAGAGGAAGACAACCTCGATGTCGAAGACGATGAAGAGCATCGCCGTCAGGTAGTACTTGATGGGGAAGCGGCCGCCGCCGGCCGGCACGGGTGTCGGCTCGATGCCGCACTCGTATGCCTCAAGCTTTGCCCGGTTGTACCGTTTTGGGCCGATCAGCGTGGCCATGACCACGGAGAAGATCGCAAACCCTGCGCCGAGGGCGCCGAGCACGAGGATGGGCGCGTACGCATTCACGCTCCTCGCTCCTTCCAGTCGTCCTTGACCGTTGGACCGCTGCGCCGGCTGGGGTACCTCCCAGCGGCAGCCGGGGCGTGTCCCGCCTCGCGAAGATCACTCCTTGATCGAACGCATCCATGTGAGGCAGTTCACAAGCCGGACTCGTGCGCATCTTATGCCTGCTCCTCTGTGATCTGCGACACGGGTAACAACACCGAGTTTGTGATCTCCACCACCTGACGAACGATCATCAAGTCCGATGAGTGGTGATCTTCGTACGCGAAGCATCCACATGATCACCAAAGGTGACATCGGAGCCAGTTACCGCAGGTGGAAGAGGTTTCGCCCTATCAAATGATGGCCATTGCAAGCAAATTGGCCTTGGGTCCGTCGCGGTGATAAAGGAACCGGCGTCGCCCGGTCGAGGGAGGGTGTGTGTACGGAGGTGGACGCCGGGCATACGGGGGTCCAGGGACACCCCCGCCGCGTGCATCCGTTCACGAAGTCGGACGGGGAGTTCACGGCGAGGTCACGGAAGGCCCACAGCGTCCGCACAGTGTGACGCTCCTGTGACCTGCGCCACTCCCGTTTCGTGACGAGGAAAGAGGGCTTGGCCATCTGTGCGGAGGGATGGTAGGCCAAGGATCAATTCGGACTTATTTCGGAAACCCCATGATCACAGCCTTGTGAAAGGGTGTCCGTTCTGCCCGTTACGGCGTCAATAAGATGCGCGGCACGCCCGGTTAGCGCCGTTCGCGCGCAACTGTGGCGCAAGCCACGTTTCTTGAAGGGACCCCTCGCGCCCTGATAGCGGTTGTCCTCATGTCCCACACCGCTCACATACCCAGCCACCGGAAGCCCCGCCGCAGCGCCTCGAAGCTCGCGGTCCGCGCCGGAGTTGCCGGTGGCGTCCTCAGCACCCTCGCCATGGCCGGCACCGCGAGCGCGTCCCCCGCCGAGCCCGTGGCCGAGACGACGCTCGAAATGCCGGTCCTGAACCTGGACCTGGCCGCCGAGGTCTCCTCCGCCGTCGCCACCGCCGCCGAGAACACCCGCGCGGCCGCCGTCGAGGGCGAACTGACGGCCCAGGAGGAGAGCGCCCGTACCGGCGCCGCCGCCGAGGCCAAGCAGGCGAAGGAGGCGGCCCAGAAGAAGGCCGACGACGACGCCGCGGCCAAGAAGGCCAAGGAAGAGGCCGACCGCAAGGCCGAGGCCGAGCGCGCCAGCCGCAACAGCACCCGCTCCACGCTGCAGACCAAGTCCACCGCGACGCCCAGCGACGGCTCCGGCGCCTCCGTGGCCGCCCCGGCGACCGGCTCCGCCGCCGCCATCGTGAACTTCGCCCGCGCGCAGGTCGGCAAGGCGTACGTGATGGGCGGCACCGGGCCGTCCTCGTTCGACTGCTCCGGCCTCGTCCAGGCCGCCTACCGCCAGGCCGGCATCAGCCTGCCGCGCATGTCCCAGGCGCAGTCCTCGGCCGGCACGTCGGTGTCGCTGAGCGCCCTGCAGCCGGGCGACATCCTGTACTGGGGCTCCAAGGGCAACGCGTACCACGTCGCCCTGTACGTCGGCGGCGGCAAGTTCGTCGGCGCGCAGAACCCCAGCACGGGCATCGTCGAGCGCAGCATGAGCTACGACAAGCCGACGGGTGCCGTGCGCGTCCTCTGAGCCGCCCGCACCGCTCGAAACGGCGCAAGGGCCGGTGCTCCCCCGCTCGGGGGCGGAGTACCGGCCCTTCGTCCTGCCCGCGAACCGGGCCCTGCGAAGATGGCGGCGTGAACCTGAAGCCGTACGGGAAGCACGGCCCCGGCGATCCGACCGCCGCCCGGGCCGCGCTCGGGCTCGGCCTCCTCGCCGTCGGCGGCTGGCTGCTGACCACCGCCCGCCCCTGGCACAGGCCCGGGCACCCGCTCGCCCTCGCGCTCGGCTGGACCGTCTCGGGCGCGATGCTGGTGTGCGGGCTGCTCCTGCTGGCCCGGTGCGTGCGCAGCGTGCACGCCGAAGCGGACCGGGACGGGGAACCCCCGCCCGATCCGCCCGATCCGCCCGGTCCGTCCGGTCCGCCCGGTCCGTCCGGTCCGTCCGGTCCGTCCGACAGCCGACTCAGGCCTTCGGGGCCACCTTCGAGAGGCCGTTGATGATGCGGTCCATCGCGTCGCCGCCCGTCGGGTCGGTGAGGTTGGCCAGCATCTTCAGCGTGAACTTCATCAGCACCGGGTGCGTCAGGCCGCGCTGCGTGGCGACCTTCATGACCTTCGGGTTGCCGATCAGCTTCACGAAGGCGCGGCCCAGCGTGTAGTAGCCGCCGTACGTCTCCTTCAGCACCTTCGGGTAGCTGTGCAGCGCCAGTTCGCGCTGGGCCGGGGTGGCCCGGGCGTGCGCCTGCACGATGACGTCGGCCGCGATCTGGCCCGACTCCATGGCGTAGGCGATGCCCTCGCCGTTGAACGGGTTGACCAGGCCGCCCGCGTCACCGACCAGCAGCAGGCCCTTGGTGTAGTGCGGCTGCCGGTTGAAGGCCATCGGCAGGGCCGCGCCGCGGATCGGCTGGGTCATGTTCTCCGGGGTGTAGCCCCAGTCCTCCGGCATGGACGCGCACCAGGCCTTGAGGACCTCGCGCCAGTCCAGCTCCCTGAAGGCGGAGGAGGAGTTGAGGATGCCGAGGCCGACGTTGGACGTGCCGTCGCCCATGCCGAAGATCCAGCCGTAGCCGGGCAGCAGCCGGTCCTGCGCGCCGCGCCGGTCCCACAGTTCCAGCCAGGACTCCAGGTAGTCGTCGTCGTGCCGCGGCGAGGTGAAGTACGTGCGCACGGCCACGCCCATGGGCCGGTCCTCACGCCGGTGCAGTCCCATGGCGAGGGACAGCCGCGAGGAGTTGCCGTCGGCGGCGACGACCAGCGGGGCGTGGAAGGTGACCGGGGTCTTCTCCTCGCCCAGCTTGGCCTGTACGCCGGTGATGTGGCCGGTGCGGGGGTCGCGCACCGGCTCGCCGACGGTGCAGCGCTCGTACAGCCGGGCGCCGGCCTTCTGCGCCTGGCGGGCCAGCGTCTCGTCGAAGTCGTCGCGCTTGCGGACCAGTCCGTAGTCCGGGTAGGAGGCGAGTTCCGGCCAGTCCAGCTGGAGCCGCTGCCCGCCGCCGATGATGCGCAGGCCCTTGTTGCGGAGCCAGCCGGCCTCTTCGGAGATGTCGATGCCCATCGCGACCAGCTGCTTGGTGGCGCGCGGGGTCAGGCCGTCGCCGCAGACCTTCTCGCGCGGGAACGCGGTCTTCTCCAGCAGCAGGACGTCCAGTCCGGCCTTGGCGAGGTAGTACGCGGTGGTGGAGCCGGCGGGCCCGGCCCCGACGACGATCACGTCCGCGGAGTGTTCGGAGAGGGGCTCGGTCACGGCTGGGTCTCCCGAAGGCTCGATAAAGGGTGCCCAACGGCACCGGACATGTGCAGTCTATGCAGCGAGAGAGATCGCGAACCGAAGGGCTGCCTCCTGTGACCACCTCGCCGACCCGGCCGCTCCCCGCCGTAACGCTGCGCGTGCCCACCCATGAGGACGCGCACGCCTGGCACGGGGTGTTCGACGACCCGGACGTCATGGAGTTCCTCGGCGGACCGGCGGAGCTCTCCTCGTACGTGGAGTTCACCGCCCGCCAGCGCATGCACGACGCACAGCTCGGCTACTGCCTGTGGACGCTGCTGGACGAGGAGGGCGCGGTGGTCGGCTTCACGGGGGCCCAGCCGTGGCCGCGGGAGAAGGAGTGGGGCCCGGTCGGGGAGATCGAGATCGGCTGGCGGCTGGGACGCTCCGCGTGGGGCCAGGGCTACGCGTACGCCGCTGCGCTGGCCACGCTGGAGCGGGTGCGGGGGGCGGGGGTGCCGCGGGTGGTGGCGATGATCGACGACACGAACACGCGGTCCATCGCGGTGGCGGAGCGCCTGGGCATGACCCTGGCGGACCGCTTCCCCCTCCCGAGCGGCACCCGCCACGCCCGCCGCTACGAACTGGACCTCGCCCGGCCCTGACCCCCCAAAGCCCAGGCTCCGCCCGTTCAAAGACCTGGGGCTCCGCCCCAGACCCCGGGCCCCCAAAGCCCGCGGGGGGGGTGGTGGC